>JAPLPI010000232.1 GCA_026400305.1 Alphaproteobacteria bacterium
CATGGAGCGAGCCTGGGTCTCTTCGTCGGTTTCGAAGACGATGAGGCGCAGCTTCACCTTGAGCGGCGCGGCATAGGTCATGGAGCGCTGCTGGCACTCCTCGACGTCATACTTGGGGTCTTCGAAGTGATAATCGACATATTCCAGCAGCGAGGACTCGGAGAAGTCCTTGATGGGGAACACTTGGCGGAACACCGCCTCCAGACCTTCATCCTTGCGGACATCGCCCTTCACCAGCTGCAGGAACTGGTCATAGGAGGTGCGCTGAACCTCGATCAGGTTCGGCATATGCGCGATCTCCTGGATCTTGCCGAAATTCTTGCGAAGACGTTTGCGTCCGGTGAAGGAGAGTGTCATCCGTGTAAGTCCTTTACGGCGGTGAGGCCGTTTTTGCCCGGGGTGGGAACCAGCAGTTTCAAGCCAATGGCAAATGCCACCGCACCCATCGGCGATAAAATCTCCGATGGGTGGTGGGTGAACGAAATGTTTACGCGTACGGAGTTTTCCAACCCTGCAGCGCCCTTCCTTACTTCAACTCGACTTTCGCACCGGCGTCTTCGAGCTGCTTCTTGATCTTGGCGGCTTCGTCCTTGTTGACGTCCGCCTTTACTTCCTTAGGTGCGGCTTCGACCAGGTCCTTGGCTTCCTTGAGGCCCAGGCCGGTGATCGCACGCACTTCCTTGATCACGTTGATCTTCTTGTCGCCGGCATCGGTCAGGATGACGGTGAACTCGGTCTTTTCGGCGGCCGGGGCAGCAGCGGCAGCGGCCGGAGCGGCAGCGGCGGCCGGAGCGGCGGCGGAGACGCCCCACTTTTCTTCCAGCAGCTTGGCCAAGTCGGCGGCTTCCAAGACGGTCAGGCCGGACAGGTCTTCAACGAGCTTTTCGATCTTCGACATTCTTCAGTTCCTTTGATGGGTTCAGGTTTGGATGTTTACGTTTTTAAGCGGCCACCTTATGCCGCGTCCTTCGAGGAATACGCACCGATGACACGGGCAAGCTGAGCGGCGGGAGCTTGAACAATCCCGGCGATCTTGGTCGCGGGCGCAACGAGCAGCCCAACGATCTTGCCACGCAGTTCATCGAGCGACGGCAAGGTGGCGAGGGCTTTCACACCCGCGGCATCCAGCGCCGTCGTACCGACCGAGCCACCCAGGATCACGAGCTTGTCGTTGTCCTTGGCGTAAGCAGCGGCAACCTTAGAAGCGGCAACCGGATCATCGCTGACAGCGATGCCGGTCGGCCCCTTGAACAGATGCGCGATACCTTCTATCGGCGTTCCTTTCAGAGCGCGCACCGCCAGACGGTTCTTGGCCACACGGAACGAAGCCCCCGCCGCGCCCATGCGCGAACGAAGGTCGGCCATCTGGGCAACCGTCATGCCGGTATAGTGGGCGACCACCACAGAGCCGGCCTTCGAGAAGACACCGTTCAGGTCTTCAACGACTTCCGCCTTTTTGGCTTTTTCCACTTTGCTCTCCTAACGTCGGCCCGCGTGAAGATCCGCGCGCCAACCCTGTTGCTCTAAACGCTGCCCCAGGGTCCAAACCCGAACTGCGGAGATCATTCTCCGAATTTCGGTTCATTCCCTGTCTGTGCTGGAGAGTTTTAAGACCTTGCGGCCTCCAGCAGTCTCGGACAGTTCCGGCGATCGTCCGCCGGAATTTTTTGCGGTTGTTACGCCGCGCCACCGGCACCAACCGCGGACAGGGCGATCTTCACGCCCGGACACATGGTCGATGAGATGGAAATCTTTTTCATGTAATGACCCTTTGCGCCCGTCGGCTTGGCCTTCAGGACGGCGTCGATGAACGCCTTCACGTTGGCAGCAATCGCGTCTTCGGCAAAGCTCGCCTTGCCGACACCGGCCTGCACGATGCCCGCCTTCTCGACGCGGAACTCGACCGCGCCGCCCTTGGCGTCCTTGATCGCCTGCGTCACGTCCATCGTGACGGTGCCGACCTTAGGGTTGGGCATCAGATTGCGCGGGCCGAGCACTTTGCCCAGGCGTCCCACGATACCCATCATGTCCGGAGTAGCGATGCAGCGGTCGAAGTCGATCTTGCCGGCGGAGATTTCCGCGGCCAGTTCTTCGGCGCCGACAATGTCCGCGCCCGCCTTCTTGGCTTCTTCGGCCTTAGCGCCCTTGGCGAACACCGCGACGCGCAAGCTGCGGCCTGTGCCCGAGGGCAGCGAAACCACGCCGCGCACCATCTGGTCCGCATGCTTGGGATCCACGCCCAAATTGAGCGACAGTTCGATGGTCTCGTCGAACTTGGCGGTGGCGCGGGCATTGATCAGCTTCACGGCTTCTTCAACCGTGTAGCTCTTGTCGCGGTCTAGGCCGTCGGTGACCTTCTTGAAACGCTTGGAGATTGCCATGGTGGTTAATCCATCACCGTGATGCCCATCGAGCGGGCCGAGCCCTCGATCAGCAGCATCGCGTTTTCAATGTCGTTTGCGTTCAGGTCCTTCATCTTGGCCTGGGCGATTTCGCGCACCTGGGCGCGGGTGACGGACCCGGCCACGGTGATGCCGGGGGTCTTGGAACCCGAGGTCAGCTTGGCGGCCTTCTTGAGGAAGTATGACGCCGGCGCGGTCTTCATCTCGAAGGTAAAGGACTTGTCCGAGAACACGGTGATGGTCACCGGGATCGGCATGTTCTTTTCCTGGTCCTGCGTCTTGGCGTTGAACGCCTTGCAGAACTCCATGATGTTCAGGCCGCGCTGGCCCAAAGCCGGGCCAATGGGCGGCGACGGATTCGCCGCGCCCGCGGGCACCTGTAGTTTGACGTAACCGGTAATCTTCTTTGCCATGTCTCGCCGCCTCCTTTTTGCGGCTTAGCGGTTCAAACGAAACTTGCGTTTCTCCCGCGGGATGATGGTGACCGGACACAGCCCCGGACCAGCTTCGCCGGGCACGCGCCCGGCATTCAGGACTACATTTTCTCGACTTGCGTGTATTCCAGCTCGACAGGCGTGGCGCGACCGAAGATCGACACCGCGACCTTCACGCGGCTGCGGTCCTCGTCCACCTCTTCCACGGTGCCGGTGAAGGAGGTGAAGGGACCATCCGCGACGCGAACCTGCTCGCCGATTTCGAAAGTAATGGTGGACTTGGGATTCTCGGCGCCCTCGGTAACCTGGTTGAGGATGCGGTCCACTTCGCCCTGGCGCAGCGGCATGGGCTTGTTGTTCTGGCCCAGAAAGCCGCTGACCTTCGCAATGTTCTTGACCAGGTGATAGACCTCGTCGGTCAGCTTGGCATGCAGCAGCACATAGCCCGGCAGGAACTTGCGTTCGCTGTTGATCTTCTGGCCGCGGCGCACCTCGATCACGTCCTCGGTGGGCACGATCACTTCGGCGACGAATTCCTCGAGTTCCTGCAGTTGGGCTTGGCGACGAATTTCCTCCGACACCTTCTTCTCGAAGTTCGAGTAGGTGTGGACGATGTACCACTTGGCATCCGCGTGAACGGGCTTGGCAGTCTGGGTTCCGGCTTCGCGCATCAGAAAATCCTCCGGGCGCCGATAAGGACCATCTCGCCATAGTTCAGGGCCAAGTCGACTAACGCGAAAAAAACCATGGTGAGGCCGACCATGATGAAGACCATCATGGTGGTGAGCCAGGTTTCCTTCCAGCTCGGCCAGGTGACCTTGCTCATCTCGCGGCGCACTTCGGTGAAGAACCGCATCGGGGAGGTACGGCGACGCAGCACAGGCACGTCCGTGTCCGCCTCATTCGCCGTCTTTTTCGTCACATCAACCATTTCAACTCTTCAAACAGTGGCAGGAGCGGGGGGACTCGAACCCACGACCCTCGGTTTTGGAGACCGATGCTCTACCAGCTGAGCTACACTCCTAAACACACGAACCACGACCGGCGCTGGTGCCGGCCGGACTGATTACTTAATGATCTTGGCAACGACGCCGGCGCCGACGGTACGGCCGCCTTCGCGAATGGCGAAGCGCAGCTTTTCTTCCATCGCGATCGGAACGATCAGTTCGACTTCAACCGAAATATTGTCGCCCGGCAT
>JAPLPI010000239.1 GCA_026400305.1 Alphaproteobacteria bacterium
GGGCGGTGCTGGCGCCCTGGCTCATGGAGCCGCCGATCACCAGTTCGACGGGGAGGGCGCGCAGCTGGTCGGGAATCAAAGCCGGGCGATGGCTGACATACCACAGGGCCATCAGCACCATCAGACCGTGCACCAACAGCGAAAACAGGACCCCCAGTCTCCCGTCCTTCCGCAGTTTCTGGGCCCATGCCTGCATCGGGTTACTCTATTAATTAACGGCCCGCTGCGCTATTGGAGCGCCATGATGATCAAGCTGTACCAGGGCGACCTTCCGGACGGGCTGGACCTAGGCCCCGTCGTTGCCATCGACACCGAGACCCTGGGCCTGAACCCCCAGCGCGACCGGCTGTGTCTGGCGCAATTGTCGTCGGGCGACGGCGTCTGCCATGCGGTGCAGTTCGCGGCCGGCCAGTATGGCGCACCCAATCTTAAGAAGATGCTGGCGGACCCTGCGGTCACCAAGCTTTTCCACTTCGCACGTTTCGATATCGCGATGTTCCGGCAATATCTTAAGGTGGACTGCAAGCCCATTTATTGCACCAAGATCGCCTCAAAGCTGGTTCGCACCTATACCGACAAGCATGGGCTGAAGGACCTGGTGCGCGAACTCCTGGGCGTGGAGTTGTCCAAGGAGCAACAGTCGTCCGACTGGGGCGCCGCCACCCTGACCGAAAAGCAACTCGCTTACGCCGCAAACGACGTCGCCTACCTGCACCAGCTCAAGACCGTGCTGGACGCCATGCTGGCCCGCGAGGGCCGCACCGGACTGGCCCAGGCCTGCTTTGATTTCCTGCCGGCTCGCGCGGGACTGGACCTCGCCGGTTGGGAAGAACTCGACATCTTCGCGCATTGAGTTTGCGGCGCACATCCAGCGTCTGCGATGCCCGCGCCTGAGCCGCGAGCCCGCCATCTTGGCTCCAGGCTTGCGGTATGTGCGGTTTCGGGCGAAAATTGGCACGAAATTCGCTTAACGCGACCGTCACCTGCGCGGTAATCCCGCAGGTTTCTTAAATACTTAAATAATATCAAAGGTTTATGTGAAATTTTCCAAGCTCCCCCTGCATGCGGTGTCCGGCGCGGACGCTGACCTGATCGCCGCGCGCCGGGTCCTGATTACCGCCAGCCAGGCGCTTACGGTCTTAGCCGAACAGCTGGATGGCTATTTCACCCGCTCCGTGGACCTAATGCTGGCCACCAAGGGGCGCATCATCGTCAGTGGCATAGGCAAGTCCTGCCATGTGGCGCGCAAGATCGCTGCCACGTTTTCTTCCACGGGCACGCCCGCCTATTTCGTGCATCCCGCCGAAGCTAGTCATGGCGACATGGGCGCGATCGCGCGCCAGGACCTGCTGCTACTTCTGTCTTGGGGCGGGGAGACGATGGAGATGTCCGATCTTCTCACCTATGCCAAGCGCCATCGCATTCCCATCGTCGCGATCGGCGCCAATCCGGATTCCACTCTGATCAGGGCGGCCAACGTGCCGCTGGTGCTCCCGCGCGCGCCCGAAGCTTGCCCGATGGGACTGGCGCCTACCACCTCCACCACCATGATGCTAAGCCTAGGAGATGCGTTGGCGGTGGCGCTGATGGAGCGCAAGGGCTTCTCGCCGGATCAGTACCGCGACCTGCATCCGGGCGGCAGCCTGGGCCGCGCCCTGATCCGCGTTTGCGACCTGATGCATTCGGGCGAGGAATTGCCGCTGGCCGGGCCCGATACGCCGGTGCCGGCTTTGCTGCTGACCATGGCGTCGGGCCGGCTCGGCTGTGTGGGCATCGTGGACGGCGCTGGGACGCTGCTGGGCATCGTGACCGACGGCGATGTTCGCCGTCATGCCGGGAAAAACATCGACCAGCGCAAGGCGTCCGACGTGATGACATCAAGCCCCAAGGTTGCGCGCCCCGACCAGCTTGCCGCCGAGGCCTTGGCGCTTATGACGGAAAAGAAGATCACCCAGCTTTTCGTGCTGGAGGCAGGTTCGCCCAAGCCGTTGGGCGTGATCCATATCCATGACTGCGTTGCCGCGAGAAACGCATGAGCATGGTGCAACGCGATCCTTCCGTGCCTGGATATGACTGGTCGGCGCGGGTTCGCACCACGACCCTGGAGGCGCTGCGCTACTCGCGCTTCGTGCACCTGATGAAGCGGGTGCTGTCGCTGGGCGCCTTCCTGATCATCGCCGCGGTGCTGGCCTTCTTCTTCGTCCAGCGCCTGCCGCGCCAGTCGCAGATGACCTATGAAACACTGGGCAAGGTCGACAACGATCTGGCCATGATTAAGCCGCGCCTCAGCGGCGCCGATGCCAAGGGAAATCCCTATGTCATCACTGCCGACATGGCGGTGCAGGATGCCAACAACGCCAAAAAAGCCACGCTGAAGAACCTAGAATTGGATCTGGCGCTGGACAGCAAGAACTGGCTCAACGCCCGGGCAAAATCCGGCACGGTGGACATGAACACCGGCCAGCTGGAGATGCTCGGGGGCATCGATGTCTTCACCGCTACCGGCTATGAGCTGCATTCGGCCAGCGCCTTGGCCAATCTCAAGCAGAACGTGATTCATGGCTATGAGCCGGTGACTGGGCAGGGCCCCAAAGGCACCTTGCGCGCTGACGAATTTCACGCCGACCGCGCCAACAATAGCCTCACCCTCACGGGCCACGTTCAGATGTCGCTATTTGGAAACGAGAAATGAAGAACGCCCTGCTTCTCCTCACCGCTTGCGCGCTGGGGGCCATGACCCTCGGTGCGGCGTCCGCCGAAACCAAGGCCAGCCTGGTGCCGGGCGACAGCAAAGCGCCGATCAACATCTCATCGGACACGTTTCAGGCTGATCTCAATGGCAAGACAGGCACCTGGACCGGCAATGTTCTGGTGATCCAGGGCGATACCAAGATGCGCTCAAATTCCGTGCGCATGTCCAGCACCAACAGCAAGCTCGACAAGGTGTTGGCGAGCGGCAATGTGGTGGTGGTTTCGCCCAAGTCCGGCATCGTGACGGGCGACAATGGCGTTTATTCGGTGGTGCCGCGCACCGTGCTGATGACCGGCAATGTCACGTTGAAGAAGGGCAAGGACGTGATGCGCGCCTGCCAGCTCACCGTCAATCTCAACACCGGCCAGGCGGTGTTGGGCAGCTGCGGCCAGGCGCAGGGCAAGACCGGCGGCCGGGTGCAGGGCGTGTTCATGCCGAATTCAAATTAGCTTTCATGGTTCCTTAAACACAAACAGGCATGGTTCTTGCAAATGACCGAGAAAAGCCCGAAAAATCAGCAGAATGATGGCGAAAACGCCACCGATTCCCTGCGCCTTGTCGAAGGCGGCAAGGGGCTTGTGGTGTCGCGCATCGGCAAAAGCTTCAACAAGCGGCCCGTGGTGCGTTCGGTTAGTCTTTCGTTAAAACGTGGCGAGGCGGTGGGCCTTTTGGGTCCCAATGGCGCCGGCAAGACAACCTGCTTCTACATGATCACCGGCTTGATCCCGACCGACACTGGCTCGATCGAAGTGGACGGTCACGACGTGACGCGACTGCCGATGTATCGCCGCGCGCGGCTGGGCATCGGTTACCTGCCGCAGGAAGCCTCGATTTTCCGGGGCCTCACTGCCGAACAGAATATCCGCGCCACCGCCGAACTGCTGGAACCCGATGGCGCCCGCCTGGAAGCCATGGTGGAAGCCCTGCTGGCCGAATTCGGCATCACCCATATCCGCAACACCCCGTCGGTGGCGCTGTCGGGCGGCGAACGCCGTCGCGTCGAGATTGCGCGCTGCCTGGCGACGCATCCCTCCTACATCCTGCTGGACGAACCTTTCGCCGGCATCGATCCCATCGCGGTGGGCGAAATCCGCGACCTGGTCAAGCATCTGAAAGACCGCGGCATCGGCGTGCTGATCACAGATCACAATGTCCGCGACGCCCTGGATGTGATCGACCGCGCCTATATTCTTCATGATGGCCAGGTGCTGAAGGAAGGCACCCCAGCCGAGATCGTCAGCGACCGCGATGTGCGGCGTGTCTATCTCGGAGAAAAATTCTCGCTGTAGGGCATCATGGCTGGGGTTGGTCAAAGATTGGAAATGCGTCAGGGCCAGTCGCTGGTCATGACCCCCCAATTGCAGCAGGCGATCAAGCTGCTGCAGCTGTCCAACGTCGAACTGGCCGAATATTGCGAAGCCGAGCTGGAAAAGAACCCGCTGCTGGAACGCGATGACGCCGCCGCCGCCGTGACCGGTGATGCGGAAGGCCCGGTGGCCGAGCCGATCGGCGAACGCGCCGACGAAGCGCTGAGCCGCGAGGACTTCTCCAACGCCTCTGACATGGACGAGGCCGCCCATGACAACATGTATGACGCCGACCAGGTCACCAAGTCCGCCGAGGGACTGCAGTCTGGCTCCCTGACAGACTGGACCACGGT
>JAPLPI010000167.1 GCA_026400305.1 Alphaproteobacteria bacterium
CAGCGCCTTGCCAGTGAACAGGGCCAGTGCGCCGATATGGGCCAAAACCGTCATCACGGCGCGGCCGATCCTTGCGAAGGTATTCATTGCGCGTATGCCCTCGGCACCCGGTGCAGCCGGGTGAGTATCTCATATTCGTTGGTGCCGGCGCTTACCGCCACTTCGCTCAGGCTCAGCGTCTCGCCGAGCAGCTCCGCGTCGTCGCCGATGCGCGGCGGCACGGCCAGATCGCTGACGTCCAGGGTGATCGTGTCCATCGAGACGCGTCCCACAAAGGGGACACGCACCCCACCGAGCACGGCCACGCCCTTGCCCGACAATGTGCGAGGCATGCCGTCGGCATATCCGAGCGCCACGGTGGCGATCATGGTGGGCCTTTTTGCGCGGAACGTGGCTGCGTAGCCAACGCTCTCCCCTGAGTCAATTCGGCGGACCTGCAGCACCTTGGCGGTGAGCACCGCGGCGGTCTGCATCAGGTTCGCCGCACCTTTGCCCGTGCCTTCCTGCGCCTGCGGGTTGGCGCCGTACAGCGCCACGCCCGGCCTCACCAGATCGAAGTGATATTCCATGTCCAGCATCGCGCCATGGCTGGCGGCCAGGCTGGCGGGCGCCCGCGGCAGCATGGCCAGCGCCTGCTTGAAGCGCGAAAGCTGCTCGCCATTCATCGGGTTGGATGGCTCGTCGCTGCAGGCTAGGTGGCTCATCACCAGCACCGGGTTGATGCCCGCAAGGCGCCGGGTATGTTCGCCCGACAGGATCGCCAGTTCGTCGCCCGGCAGGCCCAGCCGGTTCATGCCGGTATCGACATGCAGCACCGCATCCAGCTTTGAAGAGCCGACACCGGCCGCCGCACCCCAGGCCGCGATCTGTCCCAGGCTGTTGAGCACCGGCGTCAGGCGATGGCTGATCAACGCAGGCACCGCATCGGCATCCGCGCCATCCAGCACAAAAATACGCGCCTGCGGCAAGGACTTGCGCACGGCGATGGCTTCTTCCAGCCGCGCCACGAAAAAGGAATCACAGCCGGCCTGCGCCAGCGCCGGCGCAACGGCTGCCGCGCCCAGGCCATAGCCGTCTGCCTTGACCACCGCCGCCACCGCCGTGGGCCCGGCCATGCGGCGATAGGTGCGGTAGTTGGCGACAATAGCCGGCAGGCGCACGGTCAGGCGCGCCGCCAGGAAATCACTTCCTTCGCTTAAAGGGGCCTCGCTCATGGGGCCCACTATAGGGGAAGAATGGCGGCGGCCGGCGGCGTCCATCGCTCAATTATTCCCCGTGGCCGATTGCATGCCCGGCGACACATGCATGCAGGGCGTGTTCTGCAGGATAGGACAGCCCCACTGCCCTGGAATGATACCGTTACGGACATCGGCGCCGATGCGGTCCTGGCCCGTATTGATCCCGAACTGGGTGTCGGGCGCTTCCTTCAGGCGGGGCAGGACACTGCGCGGCACCATCACCAGAGTGCCGTTTGGCAGCCTCATGCCGCGCCAGGGATACAGGCCGCAGCGCTCACGCTCGGCGCTGGTCAGGTGCTCCCAGCTGCCGGCATCGCAGGCCAGCGAGCGGCCCACTGCACCCAATATGTCGCCCGGCTGTCCACCATTGGTCCTGGTGTCTTCCTCTTTTTGAATCGGTGGCGGCTTGGGCACCACTATAGGCGCCGCCAGCATGCGGGGCGGCGCCTCGGTGAGGATTTCCGGATTGATGGGCTTCTCAGGTGGCGGGCGGTTGTTGCCCGGCATGGTCAAGGTGAGGATGGTCTCGATCAGCGGCCGGCCCTTCATGTCGAAGGGGTGCACCGCCAAAACGAAGAAGAAGAAGAACAGGACATGCAGCAGCGTGGTGACCGCCGTGGAGACGGCCTTGGACCTGGCTGCACGACGCTGTTCCTCCGGCCCGAGGGGACCTGTTCGGGGACGCAAAAAAGGGTGCGTCAGGGCTAAATCTCTGGCCAAAAGCTAGTATCCGTCAAACGCTTCCCGCACGTCCCACCATATAGAAGCGTGCGGGAGGGGAAAACAGGGCCAAAACCACGGTAAGTCAGCGGGTTAATGGCGGAAAACCAGCAAAAATGCTAACGCCAGTGTCATGCAGACCTACCTGATCAACCTGGGACGACGGCCCGACCGGCTTGCTGCCATGACGGCGCAAGGCGCGGCACTGGGCGTGGTCCTGGACCGGGTGGAGGCCTGCGATGCCGCCGCGGCCCAGCCGCAGGCATTAGACCGCTGGTTTGCACAAGGCGGGCCGCTGGGCGAGATCCCGCGCGGAGACAAGGCGTGCCTGCTGTCTCATCGCGCCGCCTGGAAATTATTCCTGGCCGGGCCCGATGCCCCTCCGACGATGTCTGGATTCCGGACGGCACAGCCGTGGTGAAGCTGGAGCATTACGGCCCGCCCGGCCAGCGCGTGCTGCTGACAGACATGAAGGCGGTGAACGATTTCCAGATGGGCCGGATGCTGTCGCGTCATACCGGCGCCGCAGCGTACATCCTGAACCGTGCGGCAGCCAAGCTGTTGCTCGATCAGACGAGTTTCGATTTGCCGGTGGATCACCTGCTGTTCAATCCCAACAATTCGAAATTATTCACCGCCCTGTCGCCTTGGCAACTTTTGCCCGCCATCGCGCGGCAGGAACAGTTTGTCGGCGCCACGTCGGACATAGAAGGCACGCGCAAGGGCTTGCGCGCCTTTGGTCTGACTTATGTCAAACGGGAGCTGGTGCGCCTTCTCTATGACCTGCGGCTAATCCCGCGCCAGATCGTGGCGCGGTTGGGCGGCGCCCAGTTCGTCGCAATGAAGACCGCCGGCTAATCAACCCGGCGGCGTGTAGCCGTCGCTCGCCATGTTGCTGAATCGGGTATACATGCCTTCGAACACCAGATCGATGGCGCGGGTGGCGCCATGTCGGTGCTTTTCCACCAGCACTTCGGCGCGGTTGGTGGCGCGCTCCAGTTTTTCCATCCACTTGGCATGTTCGGCACTGCCGGGTTCCGGCTCGCGCGATTTCAGATAATATTCCTCGCGATAGACGAACATCACCACGTCGGCGTCCTGTTCGATGGAGCCGGATTCACGAAGGTCCGACAGCACCGGACGCTTGTCGTCGCGCGCATCCACGCCGCGCGACAGCTGCGACAAAGCCAGCACCGGCACGTTCAGTTCCTTGGCCAGAGTCTTGAGACCCTTGGTGACCTCGGTGATTTCCTGCACCCGATTTTCGTGGCGGCGCGACGGCTCCACCAGTTGCAGATAGTCGATGATGATCAGGCCGATATTCTTTTCGCGCTTCATGCGGCGGGCGCGCGCCGCAATCTGGGCGATGGAGATGCCGCCGGAATCGTCGATGTAGAGCGGCAGGCTGGACAGGTCCTGCATAGTGAGAACGAATTTCTCCCACTCGCTCTCACTGAACTTGCCGTTGCGGATCTTCCACATTTCCAGCTCGGCTTGTTCAGAAAGAACACGCGCCGAGAGCTGCTGAGCCGCCATTTCCAGGCTGAAGAACAGCACCGGCGCGCCGCTCGGATATTCGGCATTACTTTCCAGGTCGCGCATGTACTGCTTGGCACAATGGAAAGCCATGTTGGTGCCCAGCGCCGTCTTGCCCATGCCGGGACGCCCGGCCAGGATCAGAAGGTCCGAGGGCTGCAAACCGCCGAGCAGACTGTCGATATCGGTGAAGCCGGAGGTGACGCCGGAAATGCGCCCGCCGCGGGCATGGGCCTTTTCCGCCGATTCCACGGCCAGGCGCAGCGCTTCATGAAAATCCAGTGCACCTTCGCCATACTTGTTGGTCTCGGCCACTGCATAAAGCGCCTTTTCGGCCTCGGCGATCTGGTCCTTGGAGGTCTTTTCGGTAGGCGCGTCATAGGCGGTGTTGACGATATCCTCGCCGATGCGGATCAGACTGCGCCGCACATACAGGTCGGCCATGATATTTGCGAAATCACGGATATTGGGGATGGCCGGGGCCGCCGCGCGCAATGCATCGAAATAGGCTTGGCCTCCGGTCTCGATCACGCCGGGATCGGACTTCATAGTGGCATGCAGGGTCAGCGGCGTGACGACAACACCGCCGCGCTCGATCATCTGAGTCATGGTCTCAAAAATTCGGCCATGCAGCGGATCGTAGAAATGGTCGGGCTTGATAAGCGCCGAGACACGCTCCATCGCCCGATTGTCCGCTAGGATCGCACCGAGCAGAGCCTGCTCGATGTCGATGTCATACGGGACGTGGCGGTAGGCTTCCTGTTCCATTTCGCATCCAGCAGCGGGGCGAGCAATCAAACGATTGTACATCCTGGGTTCAAGCCGGTTGGCCAACTGCTCACAGGCATGTTCGCAACCGTTTAAGGCCGATCTACACTTAGTAGTCTAATTGGCCAGCAGCGCTACGCCGCCCGTTTTTCAGTGGACATAACCGGCCCGGACCCTGCCAATGCAGGCGGCCATCGCCGCTACCCAAAGCCGGGCCGTGACCAAGAGCTCCCCTGCAAGCCGATGCTTAAACTAGAAAACTGCCACACTATCCAAAATGGCAAAGTGCTCCTGAACTATACCGCTCAGGCGAACAGCTTCTTGTAGTCGTCAGGCTTAAAGCCAACTGTAATCTTGCCTTTAGCGTCCAGCACCGGGCGCTTGATCATGGAGGGCAGAGCCAACATCAGGGCGATAGCTTTCTTTTCGGTCAGCCGCTCTTTGTCGGCATCGGGCAATTTCTTGAAGCTGATCCCGGCACTGTTGAGTAAAACTTCCCAACCGACTTGCTTTGACCATGCTTCCAGCATCGGCTTGTTGATCCCCGATGCCTTATAGTCATGGAAATCGGCTTTGACCCTGCGGGCCTCCAGCCAGTTGCGGGTCTTTTTCATCGTGTCGCAATTCTTGATGCCGTAGATCGTCGCCATGCCGCGCTCCAAACTTCAACCGCAGGATATTGGAGGCGTGGGGTAGCGCAAGGTTGCTTACATCGAACCATGACCAAGCAGTACGGACCGCGCATTGGCGCCTAGGTAGAAGAATAGGGCTGGGTGATCCTGCAGGGCTGGTCAGCGCCAGAGACTGCGAGAAGGCGGTCAACATGCTTGACCAGGATGGGATCTTCCGTAGCCGGTGGGTGATGACGGGACACAGTTTTGTGGAGGGTGAATATCGCTATTTCGCCCCCCCTGCCCGATGAGATCAAAATGCTGGGACCCGGCCTTTACCCCCACCTGGACAACGCCACACCCTGGGCATCATCTTCCACGAGCGTAAATAAAGACTAAGAAAATCTTGCTTTCCAGGCTTACTTTACATATTGTAAAGATATGGTTCAAGTTTACTTTACATAATGTCAAGTATGGTCTATACCCGAACCCGGATCCTGGCGGCTGCGCTAGCCTG
>JAPLPI010000243.1 GCA_026400305.1 Alphaproteobacteria bacterium
CGAGCTCGCCCTTCCCGCCTGCGATCGTCAAAGTGCGGATAGCGACATTGAAGCGGGCCGAAAATTGATTGTTAGGGGCCGGTGCAAAATACCCGATGGCGCCGCAATATGCGCCGCGTGGTGACGATTCCAGGTCGCGCAAAACCTCCATGGCGCGGATCTTGGGTGCGCCAGTAACCGAGCCGCAGGGAAACAGCGCCCGCAGGATATCAGCAATGCCCGCGTCTGCGCGCTTCTGTGCCGTCACGGTGGACACCATTGTGTGCAGGGTGGGATAGCTCTCGATCTTGAACAGGTCCAAGACCTCGACACTACCTTTTTCAGCGATTCGGCTGAGATCGTTGCGGATCAAGTCCACGATCATCAAATTCTCGGCCCGGTTCTTGGGCGAGGCCATCAGCGCGTCGCGTTCGGCCGCGTCATCGCCGCCGCGCGCCGCGGTGCCTTTCATCGGACGCGCGGTGAGCTTGCCGTCCCCGTCCAGATCGAAGAACAGCTCTGGCGACAAACTCAAGATCTGCCGCTCACCATCATCGATGTAGCCGCAATGCGAAGCGCCGCTTTCGGCGCGCAGCTGCTCGTACAGCGCCATAGGTTCGCCGGCAAAGGCGAAGCGGGCGCGGAAGCTAAGATTGGCCTGATAGATGTCGCCGGACGCGATGTAACCCTTCAAGCGCGCGAAGCGGACGGCATAGGCGGCTTCATCCCATTCGGAGCGCAGCGGCCCCGCATAGGCCCGCCCCTGCGCCAGCGGGGCGTCCGGCGCCGGGGCGTCGTACACGCCCAGCCGCAGCAGCGCACCGGATGCTGGCCCGCCCAGCCGGGGTTCCAGGGCATAACCCAGTTCATAGCCCAGCCACCCGGCCACATGCCGGCCCTGGGCCAGAGCGGCCGCAACCGCCGTCAGAGCAGCCGGCACTTCCTCCACCCGGGCGGCCGTAATCACGCCCAAGGGGGCGCGGAAAACACGTCGGGGACCTTCGTCCAGGATGACCAGCATCGGGCGGTTGTGCACGCCCCAGGGTACCTGTTCAACAGCACAACCAGAGATTGTACATGCATGCAACCACATATTGAACCCCTGTTGTGGCACCCCATCTTTGTTTTACCGGCCGCCCATGATGGGGGCCGGACAGCCGCTCAAAGGAGGGCTGGACCTGAACAGGCACACGACTTTCGGCAGCCCCTATCTGCTGGGCTTCGACCATCTGGAAAAGCTGCTGGACCGCACCGCCCGCACAAGCGGCGATTCCTATACGCCCTACAATATCGGGGCGTTCGACGACGGTTCGCTGCGCATCACACTGACGGTGGCCGGCTTCTCGAAAGAGAAGCTCGGCGTCACCGAAGAGGACCGCCAGCTGGTGGTCCGCTGCAAGCAGGTGGAGGCCGACGACAAAACGTTCCCTCACCGGGGCATCACAGCACGACACTTTTTGCGTAGCTTTGTCCTGGCCGACCGCATCGCGTAGATCAAGCCCACCGGCAGAGGCGAGGCCCATCGCCTCGACCTGATCCCGGCCAACATCGATCTGCCCGCCGGCATGAAGCTCTATGTCCTGCATGCCCAGAATGGCAGCGTGCTGGGCTTCACCCATGGTTATGCCAGCGCGTATGGCGCGGCGGTGCAGAATGAACTTACCCCGGTCAGCGTTCACTAAGACCGTCACCCGAAAAAAAGAAAGCCGCGGGATTTCAGTCCCGCGGCATTTTTGTTTAGAGTGGTGGCATGCAAAAAAACCTCATCGCACTCGCCTTTCTCGCCCTCGCCACGCCCGCATTCGCGCAAGAGGCCCAGCAAGCCCCGCCGCCAGCGGACGCCGCACCCGTGCCGCAAGCCGTGACCCAGGCCCCGGCCAATCCGCCCATGACCGGTCCACGCCTGCTGATTTCGACTGCGATGGGCGACATCACCTTGCAGCTGGATTCGGTGCGCGCGCCCAAGAGCGTCGCCAACATCCTGCGCTATGTGAAGGAAAAGCATTACGACGGCACGGTGTTCTACCGGGTGGCTAAGGGTTTTGTGATCCAGATGGGAAGCTGGGAGGCCAATGGCAAAGGGCGCGGCATCAATCCGGGGCCCGTGCCGCTGGAATCCAACAACGGGTTGTCGAACCTGCGCGGCACGGTGGCGCTGGGCCGCGAGGAAACGCCCGACACCGCCAAGGCGGAGTTCTATATCAACCTAGCCGACAACACACCGCTGGACCACAAGGCGGACGATCCCGGCGCCAACACCGGCTATGCGGTGTTCGGCCAAGTGACCTCGGGCATGGATGTGGTGGATGCGATCGGCCAGGTGCCAACCGGCGACAATGGACCGATGCCGGGACAGGCGCCGATTACGCCCATCACCGTCAAGAAAGTCAGCTTGCTGAAATAACGGCTCAGGCCGCGGAGGCCGCGGCGCCGTTCTTCTCGCCGGTCAGAATCGCATAAAGCACTTCGGCCGACTTGGCGGCGCGCAGCTTCTCGCACACTTCCTTTTCGCGCAGCAGGCGCGACACCCGCGCTAAGGCCTTGAGATGGTCGGCGCCGGCATTTTCCGGGGCCAGCAGCAAGAACACCAGATCGACAGGCTGGCTGTCCACCGCTTCGTAATCAATGCCGTTTTCCAGGCGCGCGAAAATGCCAGTGATGGTCTTGGCTTCTGCCATGCGGCCATGCGGAATGGCGATGCCGGTGCCGACGCCCGTGGTGCCCAGACGTTCGCGCTCCACCAAGGTTTCGAAGATGCGGCGCTCGGACAGATGCGTCAGGCCATACGCCTTGGCGGCCAGTTCCTGCAGAAGCTGCTTCTTGGACTGTGCTTTCAGGCAGGCAATGACGGCTTCGGGCACGAGCAGATCGGCGATATTCATCAATAATCCCGGTGAGATTTGTCCGCGTATCGCATACACAAACTGCCGCCTGCCTGCCCCGTTCCGAAGGAACCCGCTGAAAAGCGGCGGGGTAATAGGCCGCCCCTCAGGCAATGTCAATCTTGACTAAAATCCAGACAGTTAGGAACAAGAATAGGTCGGAGACTCACCGGCTTTCAACCTACGGCGTTCCACCGAAGAGGGAATGCGCAAGGCTTCGCGATACTTGGCTACGGTGCGGCGGGCGATGTTCACGCCGTCCGCGGTGAGCAGCGCCACGATCTGGTCGTCGGACAGGAGCTCGCGTGGCTCTTCATTCTCGATCATCTCGCGGATGCGATCACGCACAGCTTCGGCCGAATGGGATTCGGCGCCATTCACCGCCTGGATGGATGCCGTGAAGAAATATTTCAGCTCGAACAGCCCGCGCGGGGTGGCGATATACTTGTTGGAGGTGACACGGCTGACCGTGGATTCATGCATCGAGATCGCGTCAGCGATGATACGCAGGTTCAGCGGGCGCAGATGGCGCACGCCGTGGGTGAGGAAGGCGTCTTGGTGGCGCACGATCTCGCTGGCCACCTTCAGGATCGTGCGGGCCCGATGGTCCAGGCTCTTCACCAGCCAGTTGCCGTTGTTCAGGCAGTCGGCGAGGTAGTTCTTGCTGTCCTTGTCGCGGGCATTCTTGGACACGGTGCCGTAATAGCGGTTGTTGACCAAAAGACGCGGCAGGGTGTCGGTGTTCAGCTCGATCAGCCAGCCGCCATCGGGGTCGACCTTCACAAACACGTCCGGCACCACCGGGGCCACCACTTCGCTGCCAAAGGCCAGGCCCGGCTTGGGGTTCAGCTGGCGGATTTCGGAAATCATGTCGGCAATGTCTTCGGCGTCCACGCCGCACAGCGCCGTCAGCTGGCTCATGTCGCGGCGGGCGACCAGATCCAGCCGGGTCATCAGGGCTTCCATGGTCGGATCGAAACGGTCCTTGGCTTTCAGTTGCAGCGACAGGCATTCGGCCAAGTCGCGAGCGCCCACGCCCACCGGATCGAACTCCTGCAGTACGCCCAGCACGGCCTGCACGTCCTCGATTTCGCAGCCGAGGCGCGTGGCGATATCCATCAGATCGGGGCGCAGGTAACCCGTCTCGTCAACGGAGTCGATCAACACCATTAGGATCATGCGATCCTCCGGCAGCAGGGCCGCGATGGAGAGCTGTGCTTCCAGGTGATCCTTGAGCGAGGCTTCGGCGGAAATGGAGGATTCCAGCCCGTCTTCGCCTTCATAGGCGTTGCCCGACTTCACCGTGGTC
>JAPLPI010000331.1 GCA_026400305.1 Alphaproteobacteria bacterium
ACCGCGCTGGTGGCAGGCGCCCTAGCCTGGATGGCGGCGGGCATGATGACGGTATCGCGGCCGATGGTGTCGCCGGGCCGTTCCTCCCTGCCCTATGCCCTGTTCATGAAATTGATCCGTGCCAGCGAACTGGTGAAACAGACGTCCGACAATTCCAACAATGCCAATCCCAGTCCTGGTGTGGAAAACCGCACCGTCACACTGGACGCGGGCGACACGCTGGCGGGCATACTGGAAGATGTCGGAATCTCGGCCCAGGACGCCAATGCCGTGGTCGCCGCGATGGGCAAGAGTTTCAATCCCCGCTCGCTTAAGGCCGGCCAGTCGTTTGACCTCACCTATTCGGTCGCCACTATCGATGCCAGCGGCAAGACCCCGACGCCCGTGCCGTCGGCGCCGCGCACCACCACGGTGATTGTCAATCATCAGCCGGTGGTCGTGCCGGTGGATGCCGAAGAAAACGATAGCGGCGCCACCGAGGAAAATGCCCAGCCCATCTCGCGCCTGCTGTCGCTGCATTTTTCGCCTACCATCGACAAGGAAATCACCGTCACCCGCACCACCGAGGGTGGTTATGTGGCGGAGATGGAAACCAAGCAGCTGCAGGTGCATCGCCATCGGGTCGGCGGAACCATCGATTCCAGCCTCTACCTAGCAGCAACGCAGGCGGGCATCCCCACTGATGTCGTGATCGACATGATCCGGATGTTTTCCTACAAGGTCGACTTCCAGCGCGACCTGCATCCGGGCGACCGTTTCGAGGTCTTTTACGACTATTACTATACGTCCGAAGATCTACCGGCGAAGTTTGGCTCCATCAGCTATGCGATGATGACCTTGGGCGGCAAGCAGATCCCCATGTACCGGTTCCAGGCCGATCCAAACGAGCCTTCGGAATATTTCGACCAGAAGGGCGAAAGCACCAAGGGCCTTCTGATGAAAACACCGGTGGACGGCGCGCGCATCTCGTCCGGATTCGGGTCACGCTTCCATCCCATTCTTGGCTACACCCGCACGCACAAGGGCGTGGACTTCGCCGTACCCACCGGCACGCCGGTGATGGCGGCCGGTTCCGGCACCGTCCAGTTCATGGGCCGCGCTAACGGCTATGGCAATTTCGTCAAGATCAACCACGGAAATGGCTACGCCACAGATTACGGCCACCTATCGCGTTTCGCGCCGGGCATGCGCCAGGGCGCGCGCGTGCGTCAGGGCCAGGTGTTCGCCTATAGCGGGATGAGCGGCATGGCGACGGGCCCACACCTGCATTACGAAATATTGATCAACAGCGTTCAGATCAATCCGCTGACGGTTAAGATGGCGCAGGGCCGCTTGCTGATCGGCAAGCTTCTACGACTGTTCCAGGAAAAACGCATAGAGACCAATAATCTGGTCGCCACCACCAGCCTGGAAGCCAAAGTGGCCGACAACGCTACGGACTTGCGACAAGCGCGGGTGAAGTAAGGTGCGAGGAAACTTACACGGTCCTCTGTGCATTGAGTTCCCTATAAGGGCACTACATCAACCTTGTGCAATCAATGGTTTGTTGATGAGTGAGGAATCGAAATTTCCCCACTTTTTTCTATAATTTTCACGAGAGTGTCTCACCTTGGGTGGGCGATTATATAATCAAGCGGCACCATAGGAGCTGGCGGGCAATGTCCGCTTTGCGCTGCCGGCTCAACCGGTCGACGCAACACAGGCGTTAAATCTATCTGCTGGCGTTTGGAACGCCAAGGTCTTGCGGGGCCGCCCGTTGAGCTGGCGGGCTACCTTGTTGAGATGTGCCTTGGAGTAGACCGACTGGTCTGTCCCCCTTGGGGAAGTACTGCCGCAGCAGGCCATTGGTATTCTCGTTGGAGCCGCGCTGCCAGGGACTTTGCGGATCGCAGAATTACACGGCGATGTCCGTTGCCAATGTAAACTGCCGATGATCCGCAAGCTCCTTGCCACTGTCCCAAGTCAGGGATTTGTACAATTCATTCGGTAGCTTCTTCGCCT
>JAPLPI010000336.1 GCA_026400305.1 Alphaproteobacteria bacterium
GACCAGCAGGACGCGGTGCTGGCGGGCTTGGATGGCGGCAAGATCAAGCTGAAGTTGAAGCCGGGCTTCAGCACCAAGGAGTTTTTTGAGCTGATGCTGCAGAACACGATGGAAGGCTTCTTTGCTGATCCGCTATATGGCGGCAACAATAACATGGCGAGCTGGAAGATGATCGGTTTCCCCGGCGCGCGCTACGACTACCGCGACCATATCGACAAACACAACCAGCCATATCCCAAGGGCCCGGTCTCCATCTACGGACAGGTGTAACTTGGCGCGTATGCTTCCCCGCAAGGATGCGGTGATCATCGGCCTGGGCTGGACCGGCGCTATCCTGGCCCAGCAGCTGACCGAGGCCGGCTTGAACGTGGTCGCGATCGAACGCGGGCCGTACCGCGACACCTCCACCGATTTCAATGTCGCCTATATGCAGGACGAACTGCGCTATGCGGTGCGCAAGGACCTGTTCCTGCAGCCCAATGTCGAAGCCATGACCATGCGCAACAATGCCGCCCAGACGGCGATGCCGATGCGCGATTACGGCTCGTTTTTGCCGGGCCATGGCGTGGGCGGGGCAGGCGTGCACTGGAACGGCCATACTTGGCGCTTCTGGGATTCTGACTTTTCGATCAAGACGCGCTTGACGCAGCGTTACGGCGCCAAAAAAATTGCGGGCCTCCAGCTGCAGGACTGGGGCGTGACCTGGAACGAGATCGAGCACAGCTTCGACCAGTTCGAATATCTCGCCGGCATTTCCGGTAAGGCGGGTAACCTGAAAGGCCAGATGCAGGCCGGCGGCAATCCGTTTGAAAGCGTGCGCAGTCGCGAATATCCCAATCCGCCGATGAAGATGAGCTATGCGCCGACCCTATTCGCGCAGACCATGAGCGGCATCGGCTATCACCCATTCCCCACGCCGTCCGCGAACCTGTCCCAGGCCTATGTAAACCCGCTGGGCATACGCATGGGCCAATGCACTTATTGTGGCTTCTGCGAGCGCTTTGCCTGCGGCAACTATTCCAAGGCCAGCCCCCAGACCACCATCCTGCCGGTGCTGATGAAAAAGCCAAACTTCGAGGCGCGCACCGAGTGCGAGGTGCTTAAGATCAACCTCACGCCCGACGGCAAGCATGCCCGCAGCGTCACTTATCTCGACACCAATGGCGTGGAATACGAACAGCCGGGTGATATCGTGGCGATCTGTGCCTATGGCCTGATGAATGTGCGCCTGATGCTCCTGTCCAAGATCGGCCAGCAATATGATCCGGTGACGGGCGCCGGTACGGTGGGGCGTAATTATTGCTATCAGACCAGCAGCGCCGCTCGCATGTTCTTTGAAGGCAAGCATTTCAATCCGTTCATCGGCGCTGGAACGCTGGGCCAGAGCATGGACGACTTCAACGGCGATGCTTTCGACCATTCCAAGCTGGATTTCGTGGGTGGGGCGGGCATCAATTGCGTGGTCTCCAATGGCCGGCCCATCAGCAACCGTCCCACCTTGCCGGGCAGCCCGCGCTGGGGCGCTAAGTGGAAACAGGCCACGGTGGATGGCTATCAGAACTCGATGGGCTTTTCGGCCCAGGGCTCGTCCTATCCGGTGCGGGAGAATTATCTCGACCTGGATCCTACCTATACCGACCGCCACGGTCGGCCACTGCTGCGGGTGACCTTCGAATTCCCCGATAACGACATTGCCATGTCGCATTACTTGTCAGACCAGATGGAAAAGATGACCAAGCCGTTCAACGCTAAGGTGGCGACGGTATCGCGGCTAAAAAAGGGATGGGATGCGGTTCCGTACCAGAGCACACACAATACAGGCGGCGCGGTGATGGGAAGCAATCCCAAGTCCAGCGCGGTGAACAAATATTTGCAGAGCTGGGACGTGCCCAATGTGTTCGTGGTCGGCGCGTCCGCCTTTGCCCACAATGCCGGCCTTAATCCCACCGGCACGGTGGGGGCGCTGGCATATTGGGCCGCGCAGGCTATCACGACCCAATATCTCAAAAACCCTGGCGCGCTGGTGCACGAATGAAAAAGATCATTCTCGCAGCGGCGCTGGCCGCGTTGTCATCTCCTGCTCTGGCCGCCTCTACGGACGCTGGAAAATACCAGATCGTTCTGGGCGACTGCGAGGGCTGTCACGGCAAGAACTTGGCGGGTGGCGTGGCGCTGACCACGCCATTCGGCAAGATGGTGACGCCAAACATTACTCCCGATAAGGACACCGGCATCGGCAATTATTCGGCCGAGGATTTCCGCCAGGCGATGAAGGTCGGTGTCGCGCCGGGGGGCAAGCTGCTTTATCCCGCCATGCCCTATCCTTCTTACGCGCGGATGAGCGATAGCGATATCGCGGCGCTGTGGGGTTATTTGAAAACCGTCAAGCCGGTGAAAAATCAGATCAACGTCAATCAGCTGAGATTTCCCTTCAATCTGCGTTTTTCCATGCGGGGCTGGAACATGCTGTTCTTCGCGTCGGCGCCCTATGCCAACAATCCGGCCAAGAGCGCGGCGTGGAACCGGGGCGCGTATCTGGTGAGCGGGGCGGGCCATTGCGGCGCCTGCCACACGCCCAAGAACGCGTTCGGCGCCGACAAGGCCGCGGCATTGACCGGGGCTGCGCTGCAAGGATGGTTCGCGCCGGACCTGACAAGCGATGCGGGCGCGGGGCTGGGCTCCTGGAGCCAGGCCGACATCGTGGAATATCTGCAGACCGGGCGGAATAACCGCTCCATGGCGTCTGGCCCTATGGCCGAAGCAGTGGAGAACTCAACCTCAAAAATGAATGCTGCGGACCTCAAGGCCATCGCCGTCTATCTGAAAGACCTGCCGGCCAGCAAAGGCAATGGCGGCGGCGCCACGGGTATCGAGGCGCAGATGAAATCTGGCGAGGTTCTCTATGACATCAGCTGTGCCGCCTGCCATGACCGCAACGGCAAGGGTAGCCTGATCTTCCCGCCGCTGGCCGGAAATCCGACCGTGCGCCAGGTCAGGGCCGACAGCATCGTGCGCATGGTGCTGGCGGGCGGGAAGGGTGCGGCGACGGCGAAAGCCCCGACTGGCCCCGGCATGCCCAGCTTCGCGTGGCGGCTCAGAGACACCCAGGTGGCGGATATACTCACCTATGTCCGCAACAATTGGGGCAATCGTGCGCCGGCCGTCTCACCGGAGACGGTGGGCCGCATCCGCTCTTCACTTCACGGCAGCTAGCATCGCCTCAAAGGCCGCTTCCATGTCGCGCGCCAGGCGTTGTGTGTCGAACAGCGGCGATCCCGATGCCAGCTTTTCGCGGGCGGCCTTGAGCCGCGCTGGATCGCGCGCCAATTCCAGCGCCAGCTTTTCATAATCGGCACCGTTTTGCGCGATCAGGTCCGGCAGGCCCGCGGCCGTCAGGAAACTGGCTCCGATCCGCGACGCAAAGGCGGTGCCGCGCTCGGTCAGCACCGGCAACCCGGCATACAGTGCGTCACAGGCCGTCGCGTGGGCGCCATAGGGCGCAGTGTCCAGGAACAGGTCGGCCAGCCGGTGGCGTGCCAGGTGTACGTCCAGCGCCGCCGGTTTGGCGAAAACAAGCCGCGCCGGATCGACGCCGGCTTCCTTCGCTGCCTGCTGCAGATTGGCTTTGGCCTTGTCGCCGGCCTGCTTCAGCCACAGCACGCTGCCTGGCAGGGCCGCCAGCAGCCGCATCCACAGGGCAAAGACCGGGGCAGTGATCTTGAAGTTGTTGTTGAAGCAACAGAATACGAAACCGTCCGCCGGAAGGCCGACTTCGGCGCGGCTGGGCGCGGCACCGATCTTGCGGCTGGCGTCGTTGGCGAAAAAGCACACCGGCAGCTGGATGATCTTTTCAGAAAAAGCCGCGGCATTGGACGCAACGACGGCATCTGCCAGCACGTAATCGACGAAGGGCGCGGCGGTGGTGCCGGCATAACCCAGCCAGGTCGCCTGCACCTGCGCGGGGCGATGGCTCAATATGTCGAAATTGTCGCCCCGCGTGTGGCCGTTCAGATCCACCAATATGTCTAACTCCATCTGCCGTAGTTGCCGCGCCACGGCTTCGGCCGGCAGGTCTGCGGCATCGATGAAGGTGTCGAAGGCCGCGATCAGCCGGCGGCGCTGATGGCTGCCATCCTCGGCATTAGTGCCGATTCCGATCACTTCGAAACGCGAATGATCATGGCTTTCGATCAGCTGCACGATCTGGGTCGCCACCGGATGATGGGCAAAATCTGAAGAGATATAGGCTAGGCGAATCTTGCCGTGGCTGTACGGCCTGCCGGTCAGCGCCGGCGGCAGATTTGGAAAGCGTGCGGCGATGACATTTTCGGCGCATCGGCGTTGCAGCATCTCGTCCTGGCTGTAACCCAGCAATGTCCAGGGCGAAATTGGCTCGCCTGCCATGATCCGCCCGGCCATCTGGGCGCCGATTTGCGTGCTGCGCGTCCAGTCACACAGATTGAGCGCCGCGATGGCCGCGCCGGCAAAAGCCTCCGGCTTGCTGGTCAGGGCGAGGTCGAAGGACGCCAGCGCCTCCTCATGGCGCTTGAGCTGCTGCAGGGCATTGCCCCGGTTGTTCAGCGCCTCGGCATAGCCGGGACTGAGTGCCAGCGCCTGGTCATAGGCGGCGACGGCTTCGTCATAGCGCAGCAGGCCCTGCAGCGCATTGCCGCGATTGTTCAGGATCTGGACATCGCCGGGGCGCAAGGCTTGCGCGCGGTCGAAACAGCCTAATGCGTCGGCAAAACGCCTCAGATCCAACAGCGCGCTGCCGCGATTGTTGAAGGCGGTGGCGAAGCGGGGTGCCAGCCGCAGCGCCTGGTCATAGGATGCTAGCGCCTCGGCGGGGCGTCGCAGATCCTGCAGCACGCTGCCGCGATTGTTCAGCGCCTCGACATTGCCCGGGGCTGCGGTCAGGGCGCGGTCGTAAGCCGCCAGTGCCTCGGCGTGCCTTCCCATCGCCTGCAAAACTGTGCCGCGATTGTTTTCCGCCTGGGGCCAGC
>JAPLPI010000120.1 GCA_026400305.1 Alphaproteobacteria bacterium
TGCGTTCGTCATGGGCGCCTGGGGCAAGGACCAGAAGTCCGACGGCTTCGTCCACATGCTGGCCGATGGCAATGGCGATTTCACCCTTGCTATCGGCCTGGAAATGGACGGCACCAAGTTTGGCATGGGCAAGCGCAGCCAGCGCTATTCCATGATCGTCGATAACGGCGTGGTGACGTCGCTGAATGTCGAAGAGCCGGGCGCGTTCAAAGTTTCCAGCGCCGAATACCTGCTGAGCTCCGGCCAGTTGCCGTAACACTCAACGGCGCGGGATCGCATCCCGCGCCAGTTGATCGGCCCGTTCGTTTTCCGGGTGTCCCGAATGGCCTGCCACCCAGATCCAGCGGATCAGGTGGCGGGCCATTTCGTTATCCAGCGCCCGCCACAGGTCTTCGTTCTTGACCTGCTTCTTGTCGGCTGTTTTCCAGCCTTTTTTCTTCCAGTTCAGTATCCATTTCGACGCCCCGTCTATCACATAGCGGGAATCGGTGTGGATGGTGACCGGGCTGCCATTCTTCAGCGCCTTCAGGCCTTCGATCACCGCCATCAATTCCATGCGGTTGTTGGTGGTGGCCGCTTCGCCGCCGCTCAATTCCTTTTCGTGGCCATTCGCGCGCAGGATTGCGCCCCAGCCGCCGGGACCGGGATTTCCGCTGCACGCACCGTCCGTGAAAATATCGATCAAAGCCCGTATTCCCGCGCGTGCTTCACCTTGTTGTGGAAGCGCAGCTTCTTGGAATATTCGCGCGGATCTTTGACACGCACGATGGCGTTGGGG
Organism: Alphaproteobacteria bacterium; assembly: GCA_026400305.1. GTDB lineage: Bacteria > Pseudomonadota > Alphaproteobacteria > Micropepsales > Micropepsaceae > Rhizomicrobium. Next base: position 779 of record JAPLPI010000120.1, read on the forward strand.
TCCTGGTTCAGCCAGTCATAGGTTCGCGTCAGAAGGAAACGTAGCGCCGCCCCGCGCATCAGAACGGGCAGGGCCGCGATCTCCGCTTCGCTCAGCGGGCGTGCCGCGCGATAGGCGCTGAGCACTGCCTGGCCCTTGGTGATGTTGTAGCTGCCGTCAAGCTCAAAGCACCAGCTGTTCAGCATGGTGGCCAGGTCATAGACGTAGAAATCGTTGCAGGCGAAATAGAAATCGATCACCCCGCCGACGGCATCGCCCATGAAAAGGATGTTGTCGGGGAAGAAGTCGGCATGGATCACGCCGCTGGGCAGTTCGTGTGGCCAGGCCGCGGTGGTGTCATCCAGCGATCTGTTGATCAGCGCGTCCAGACCGTCCTCGACCGTGTCGGCGCCGTGAATGGATTCGGCCAGAGGCCGCCAGCCCACAGGGCCCAGCGCGTTGGCGCGTTTCAGCGCAAAGCCTTCGCCCGCCTTGTGCAGCCCGGCCAGCGCGGCGCCGCCGGCGGCGCAATGGCCCACGTCGGGCCGGCGCAGCGCGATGCCGGTCAGGAAGGTGACGATGGCGGCGTTGCGCCGGTTCAGGCTGACCAGCGCCTCGCCATCCCTGGTCTTGACCGGCAGCGGGCAATGAACTCCGGCCTTGGCCAGATGCTCCATCAGCCCCAGGAAGAAGGGCAGGTCTTCGGCGGCGACGCGCTTTTCATACAGGGTCAGGATGAAAGCGCCGCGGTCGGTCTGCAGGTAGAAGTTAGAGTTCTCGATACCCTCGGCGATGCCCTTGAAGGACATGGGCGCGCCGATGTCGTAACGCTCCAGCAGCTTCTCCAGATCCTCGAAACTGACCTCGGTGTAAACGGCCATGGCGGCTGAGTTTCCTGTCTAAATCATCGGAAAGCTTGGCTTTTCCGGTGTTCTATGCTTTCCATCATGGGACGGCTTGGCTATGGTCCGGCGCCCAAATCGGGGCGCCCGAGGAGTCGGGCCGGGGCGGGAAAAAGTCAAGCGCCACCCCGTTTTTGGGGCAGCCAAGGAAAGAACTGCGTTGATGAATGCCCGCCTGTTCCGTCTAGTCCCGCTGGCAGCCCTGCTGCTGGCGATGGGCTGCACTACCAAGATCTCGGTTTGCCCGGTGCCCGCCATCCTGGCCGATACCCAGAGCGTGACCATATTCCGCCCCGGCACCGTGCCCGACCTAGCCAACGAGCTCTACACCGTCTCGCTGATCAATGCGGAAGGCGACTGTACCTACAGCACCAAGAACTCGCTGGTGCATGCTTCGCTGGAGCTGACCTTCCGCGCCACCCGCGTGCCGACCAAGGAAGCGGTGACCTATACCGTGCCCTATTTCGTGGTGATCCATGAGAACGCCAAGATTTTCACCAAGTACATATACCGACTGCGTTTCACCTTCGCGCCCGGCGCCACGGCAGTGACAATCAAGCAGTCGCCCGATGAACTGGTGCTGCATGTCTCCAACGGAAAGCTGCCCTGGAACTATCAGCAGATGGCGGGCTTCCAGATGACCCCGGCCCAGATCGAGTACAACAAGACCAGGGGCCGTTACGTCCCATGATGGGGTCTCTGGCTGCCGAACTTTCGCGCATCGCCGGACAGGCGTTCGCTGCGGAAGGTCTTTCGGAAAGTTTCGGGTCCGTCCAGCCGTCCGACCGGCCAGACCTAGCGCAGTTTCAGTGCAACGGCGCGCTGGCCGCGGCGAAGGCCGAGAAGGCCAATCCCCGCGCCATCGCCGAGAAGATTTCCGTCCGGCTGAAGGCCGATCCGCTGTTCGCCAAGGTGGAGATCGCAGGGCCCGGATTTCTGAATCTGGATTTGACGGATGCGGCGTTGAACGCGCGCGCCGGCCAGATCGGCGATGGCGCGCCCACTCCCAATGGAAAGACAGTGGTGATCGATTTCGGCGGTCCCAACATCGCCAAGCCGATGGCCGTGCATCACCTGCGCTCGACAATCATCGGGGATTGTCTGCAGCGGCTGTATCGCGCCAATGGCTGGCACATTGTCAGCGATGTGCATCTGGGCGACTGGGGCCTGCAGATGGGCCAGCTGATCACCGAGATCGAAATCATGGGCAATGCGCCTGTCTATTTCGATCCAAATTTCACCGGCCCGTATCCCGAAGACACGCCCGTCAGCATGGAGGATCTGGAAACGATCTATCCGCGTGCTTCGGCGGCCTGCAAAGCCGATCCGGCGCGGCTGGAAGCGGCGCGCCGCGCCACGCTCGATCTTCAGGCTGGCCGGACGGGCTATCGCGCCCTGTGGAGGCACTTCGTCAAGGTCACCGAAGTGGGCCTGACGCGCGAGTTTGGCGCCCTAGGCGTGAAGTTCGACCTGTGGAACGGTGAATCCAGCGTGGATGCGCTGATCCCGCCGATGCTGGAAGACCTGAAGGGGCGGGGCCTGACCGAGCTCAGCGAGGGCGCTGTTGTCGTGCCGGTCGCACGGGATGACGACAAGAAGCCGATGCCGCCGCTGATATTGGTGAAGTCCGAGGGCGGGGTGCTGTACGGCACCACCGATCTGGCCACCGTCATCGAACGGGTGCGCGAACAAAATCCCGACCTTATCCTGTACGTGGTGGATCACCGCCAGCATGGTCATTTCGAACAGGTGTTCCGTGCCGCGGAA
>JAPLPI010000050.1 GCA_026400305.1 Alphaproteobacteria bacterium
CATCCTGGTGTTGGCCTCGGGCGCGGGAAAGGAGGGGCCCGGCCCGCTGGTGTCCATGTTCGGCACCGCCGTCCAGGTCATCCCCGTGACGATTGTTCCGGGCAATTTCACCGAAGGGCAGATTGACGCTCTGGCCTAAGCGGGCCGATAAACCCCAGCATGGGAAAGATCCTTGTCGGGGTGGCCGTTGGTCTTGTCTTCCTGGTCCTGTGCGCCGGGCTCTATACCTTGTGGAAGGGCGGCGACACCGCCCGCACTTGGTCCAATAAACTGATGAGAATCAGGGTGTTAGCCCAGTTCTTCGCCATTATCATCATCATGGCGGTGCTGTTTCTTTCGCAGCATTGATCCCGTCCCCCGCGGCTTATATGTAAGCCGCCTTCACGACCATAAGAGCACCTGACCATGGCCAAGACGCTGTACGATAAGATCTGGGACGCCCATCTGGTGGATGCCCCTCCGGGCGAAACCCCCGTGCTCTATATCGACCGCCACCTGGTCCATGAGGTCACCAGCCCCCAGGCCTTTGAAGGCCTGCGGATGTCTAACCGCAAGGTGCGCCGCCCCGAACTGACCCTGGCCGTGGCCGATCACAATGTGCCCACCAAGGACCGCGACAAGGGCATCACCGACCCGGAAAGCCGCGCCCAGGTCGAAGCCCTGAAGAAGAACACCGCCGACTTTGGCGTCGAATATTTTGCCATGGACGATATCCGCGCCGGCATCGTGCACATCATCGGGCCGGAACAGGGCTGGACCCTGCCGGGCTCCACCATCGTCTGCGGCGACAGCCACACCTCGACCCATGGCGCCTTCGGCGCGCTAGCATTCGGAATCGGCACGTCGGAAGTCGAACATGTGCTGGCAACACAGACCTTGCGCGCACAGCCGTCCAAGAACATGCGCGTGACAGTGAACGGCAAGCTGCCCGAAGGCGTCACCGCCAAGGACATCGCGCTGGCGGTGATCGCCAAGATCGGCACCGCCGGCGGCACCGGGCACGTCATCGAGTTCGCCGGCCAGGCGATCCGCGACCTGTCGATCGAAGGCCGCATGACGGTCTGCAACATGACCATCGAAGGCGGCGCCCGCGCCGGCCTTATCGCGGTGGACGACACCACCTTGAATTACGTGAAGGGCAAGCCCCGCGCGCCCAAGGGCGCGACCTGGGAAGGCGCCGAGATGTACTGGAAGACGTTGCATTCCGATGTGGATGCTAAGTTCGACGCCGAAGCGGTGCTGGATGCACGCGACATCGTGCCGATGGTGACCTGGGGCACTTCGCCCGAACAGGCGCTGCCGATCACCGCCAATGTGCCGGACCCGGCGGCGATGAAGGAAGAACATCACCGCGCCGCTGCCGAACGCGCGCTGGCCTATATGGGCTTGACCGCCAACATGCCGATCACCGACATCAAGGTGGACTACGTCTTTATCGGTTCATGTACCAACGGTCGCATCGAAGATCTGCGCGCTGCCGCCGTCATCGCCAAGGGCCGGAAGGTTGCCGCTGGCGTGAACGCCATCGTGGTGCCGGGCTCCGGCCTGGTGAAGGAACAGGCCGAGGAAGAAGGCCTGGACAAGGTGTTCCTGGAAGCCGGCTTTGAATGGCGCGATCCAGGTTGTTCCATGTGCCTGGCGATGAATGCCGACAAGCTGAAGGAAGGCGAACGCTGCGCCTCCACGTCCAACCGCAACTTTGAAGGCCTGCGGATGTCTAACCGCAAGGTGCGCCG
>JAPLPI010000278.1 GCA_026400305.1 Alphaproteobacteria bacterium
GCGCACAGTCACTTCCAGGGTGACAGCCAGCATGCCTTCAGAGCCGATGATCAAGGGCAACAAATCAAGCCCTGGCGCATCCAAGGCGTCGCTTCCGAAGGTGACCGCTTGACCCGAAATGGTGAAGCCTCGAACTTTCAAAACATTGTGAGCGGTCAAGCCATATTTGAGGCAATGCACACCACCAGAATTTTCTGCCACATTGCCGCCGATGCTGCAGGCGACCTGGCTGGAAGGATCGGGCGCGTAATAGAAGCCATTGGCTTCCACCGCCTTGGTGATGTTGAGGTTGGTGACGCCGGGCTCGACCGTGACGCAGCCATTCTCGTAATCGATATCCAAGATGCGCTTCATGCGCCCCATGCCGATCAGAATGCCATCTTCACGCGGCAGCGCACCGCCCGACAGCGAGGTGCCCGAACCGCGCGGCACGATGGGCACGCCTTCGGCATGGGAAAATTTCAGGATCTCGCTGACCTGTTCGCGGGTTGACGGCAGCACGCAGACCAAAGGCGTCTGGTGATAGGCGCTGAGGGCATCGGAATCGAAGGTGGCCAGGCCGGATTTATCGGCCACCACGCCATCGGGCACGATGGCGCGCAGCGCCGCGACGATCTCGGCGCGGCGGGCGACTATCTTGGAATCGGTCGGAGGAAGAAGCATGCGCCTGTCTTTCGGGGGCGCAGTATCGCTTAACCCTGGCGGGCTTTGAACCGGGGATTCTTCTTGTTGATCACGTAGACGCGACCCTTGCGGCGGATTACGCGGCAGTCCTTGTCACGCTTCTTGAGCGACCGGAGGGAGTTGCGAACCTTCATGACACTGCCTTTTTTGAAGCCAATTCGGCCCCAAAGGCCGTCTTCCGCGAGAGGCGCGGAAACTATGCAAGGCCCCCACCACTGTCAACCCGGCAAATAGGAGCAAAAAAGGCGGTTTTCCGCCAAAAATTGCCGAAAAACCGTGTAGGCTGTGAGTATGACGCGCCGATAGCGCCCCTTCTCCGGCCTGCAGCGGCTGACCGCCCTGTGCGGCACCCTGGTGGCGGTGGCCTGCGCCACCACCGCGCCCAAGCCTACCCCACCGGCCCCGCCCGCGGTTTCCATCCCTATCACCCCGCTCCCCGCCAAGCCCACCTCGGGGGACCCCAAGTTCGACGCCTTCCTGGGACAGGCACGCATCACCGCCCTGGGCCAGGGGATTACGGCAGCGACGTTCGACAGCGCCACGGCGGGCCTGCGGCCCATTGCCAGCATCGCCGCCATGAACGCCAACCAGCCGGAATTTTCCAAGCCGGTCTGGGCGTATCTGGATTCGGCAGTGTCGGCGCGGCGCGTGAAGGACGCGCAGCTGATGCTGGCGCGCCATGGCGATGTGCTGGCGCGTATCGAAGCCAGCAGCGGCGTGCCCAAGGAGATCCTCGTTGCGGTCTGGGGCATGGAGACCGACTACGGCGCCGACAATGGCAGCATGAACATCTTCGCGGCGCTGGCGACATTGGCCTATGACGGGCCGCGCGCCGATTATGCCAGGCCGGAATTCTTCGCGGCGCTTAAGATTTACCAGGATCAGCATTATGCGTTGAGCCAGATGACGGCGAGCTGGGCCGGCGCGTTCGGCCAGACACAGTTCACCCCCACCACCTTCCTGAAATATGCCGCCGATGGCGATGGCGACGGGCAGATCGACCTGTGGCGCTCGGCGCCCGATGCGCTGGCGTCCGCGGCGCAGCTGCTGGCCGATCAGGGGTGGCAGAAGGGTCAGCCCTGGGGCTTTGAAGTGAAGCTGTCCGCGAACTTTGCTTATGAAGATGCCGGCGCCGACACCCGGAAGCCGCTGGGCGAATGGCGTGCGCGCGGCGTGAAGACGGTGAGTAGCGCAGCGCTGCCGAGCGGCAGCGACAGTGCGGCGATCTATCTGCCTGCGGGGGCGCATGGTCCCGCCTTCATGCTGTTCCCCAATTTCAACGTGATCCTGAAATACAACAATGCCGCCAGTTATGCCCTGGCCGTGGCGCTGCTAGCCGACCGCATGACCGGCGGCGATGGCGTGAAACAGGCCTGGCCGCGGGGCGAGCGCGCCCTGTCGCGCAATGAACGCATAAGTTTCCAGGCAGATCTCAACAAGGCCGGCTTTGACTGCGGCACGCCCGATGGCGTCCTGGGCCGCAAGACCCGCAGCGCCCTGCGCCAGTACCAGAAAGCGCATAGCCTTGCCGCCGACGGCTTTCCCACCGCGGCGCTGATGGACGGGCTAGAAAAGGATGCCGCGCGTTAGCGGATTTTCTTGAAGCGGATCTGGCTGGTGTCGCTGCGGCCATCGGCACCCATCAGCGCGAGAATTCTAGTGCAAGCACGTGCGCGAATCGCGGCGGGACGATGACAAAGCGGTGAGTAGAATTACGCTTGCGAAAATAATTTACGCCGGGCAGTCGAGACGGCGGTTGGCGAAGCGGCAGGTGCGGGTTTTGGCGCCCTCTGAATCATACAGGTCGATGGTCCAGCCATCGCCACTGCGGGTCATCAGCAGGAAGCCAAAGCCGCCAACTGACAGGCCGTCCAGCACCTTGACGCCGGTATGGCCCAGGAACTGGCTGCCGCGCAGGTTCATCGGGGTCATGTCCAGCTTGTCGCCGCCATTGCCGGCCACGATCTGGGGCGGCACGTCGTTGTTGTAGTTTATGCTCTCGAAGGTATGGATATGGCCGGACAGCATCAGCTCGACCGGACGCGGGATCAGGCCTGCGCCCTTGACGGCATTGAGGTTGGAGCCTTCCATCAGGGTGAGGTTGCCGCCGATGGGAATACCGAGCGGTCCGGTGATCGCTGCCCAGGTCGGCCGGTGATGGATCAGCCAGACCGGCGCCTTCGCCTTGGCCAGCCCCCCCAACTCGCCAGCATAGGTGCGGGCGACGGCGCGATTCAGGCCGGTTTCACCCGAGACGGCATCGTCCAGCACCGCCAGGGTCAGCGGCCCGGCTGCCACGGTATAGAGCGGGTCATGCACGGTGCAGGGCTCGGCCACGCCGGACCCTTGCAGGCGTTCCCACCCTGCGCCGGCGCGGCTGCAGTCTTCATGATTGCCGCGCACCAGGACGATGGGCGCCGATGCCAACAGTGGTACGGCAGGTGTGTAGAAGTCCGCCTGCCAGGTGATCCAGTTGTCGCCCCAGGGCGAGCCGGCGCAGCCGGCATTGCCGGCCGGACAGGCGCTTTCGCGGTAGAGATAATCGCCGACATGGATGATCAGGTCGGGCTTGAGCCCGGCAGCGGCGGCGGCCAGTTGCGGGAAAGGCCATTGGGCAGGATCGTTGCAGGCCTGCAGCGCCGCACCTTTGATGCGGCAACCGGTATCGCCCAGCACCAGGATGCGCTGGGGATCGGCCACCGGCACCGGCAAGGTGATGCCCGCCACAGTGGCGCTGGCCATACCGGCAGGGATCGGTGTGGCGCAGACCAGCGGGAAGTTTGCATTGGCGGGCGCGCGCATCGTCATCGGCGCATCACCCTTGGGCGTGCGCAGGACGGGGCAAGCTTCTTCACCAGTGACCAGCCGCGCCTCATAGCCGGTAGCGGTAGCCTGGACCCACGCACTGTCGGCGGCATGGGCCGAAACGGGCAGCAGAAACAGAAGAGCAAGAAGCGCGTGCTTTTTCATGGCGGGGAGCCTACCCGGCGGCTAAGCGCTAGAACAACCGCTTGAAGGTGACTTTCCAGAAACGCCCGATGCCCGGCAGGGCGCTGAGATTGGCGTAGGTATCAGCGCCGGGGGTGAAATAACGCTCGTCGCCTAGATTGTTCACATTCACATCGCCTTCCCACACATCCCATTGGGCAAAACCGCTGGCATTGAGGGTGACATAGGAGGGATAGAAGATGGGACCCGGCACGGTTTGCTGGGTGTGACCGACATAGGTGCCGCCGAAGGTTGCGCCCCATACGCCCCAGGACTGCGCATCGCTCGTCCAGGTGAGATAAGGGCTGATCACGGCATGCGGCACCAGCGTGTCTTCATAATCACCGCCGCGCCCCGGCAGGCTCGAAAAGTCGAACACGACATAGCTGCCGCCAAAGCCATTCTGTGGGGTCACGCCATAGGTGCGCGCCGGCACATAGGAGAAGCTGCGGTCCGGGCCCTTGATGGCTGTGTGCTGCAGCGACGCCGCCAGGGTCATGCTGAGATTGGGCGTGGCGACATAGCGCAATTCCAGCTCGGCGCCCTTGGCGCGGGTGCCGCGCACGCTGGTGACGCCGCCGCCCTGCACCAGCTGGGTGCGTTTCTGGACGTACCAGTCGAGACTCCCCTGCAGGTGATCGTCCAGGGCGGTGAACTTCACACCGGCTTCGTTCAGGAAGCTGTTCGATAGCCAGGCATTGCCGGCCAGCAGGCTGGTGGACACCTGGCTGGCCTGGCCGACCTCCAGTGCCGAAGACTTGGCGCTGGTGACATAGGGCACAAGACCCCACGGCGTTTTGTAAGACAGCGACACAGAATAAGTGAAACGCCCGTCATGGCCGCGGGCCGAGCCCGGCTCATAGGCCAGCACACCGGCATCCACCGAGCGCACGGTGTAATCGTCATAGCGGCCGCCCACTGTCAGATCGAGGTGATCGTCCCAGACAAGATCGCTGGTGACGAACGCACCGGCATCGGATGTGTTGGTGCGGACGTCACTTTCCCAACCCAGGCCCACCATACCGGCCGAATCCACATTGAAGGGCGAGTCGATGATGTCGTTTGCCGCCGACCCCTGTGAGATATCGCGCCGGTCCAGGGCGATGACGCCGCTGTTGAAACTCTCTTTGCCGATGGCGTGAACATTACGATATGAGCCGCCCGCGACTGTCTGGGTTTTGAGCAGGCCAAAGTCGCGCTTCAGGTCATAGCGCAGCCGCGCCTCGCCGATCTGGGTGCGATAGGAGCCGGGAAAGCCGTAAGAAACAAACCGGGCATTCTCCAGCGTGTCGCCGAACAGCTGCAGGCGCAGGCTTTGGCCGTCGCCCAGGACCTTGGCCGCTTCCAGAATGGCGGTGTGGGTGGCGGTGCCGGAAAAATCCACGCCCCTGGCGATATAGACGGTGCGCGGATCGATCGTGGTGGTACCCGGGCCGGTGTCCAGCTTGTGCGCGGCGTCGTTGCATCCCGCGCAGGCCAGCGCCACGAATTTTGGATCGAAGAAATAAGGATTGCCACCAAGCTCGTTCAGGGTCAGGCGGCCATTCCCGTCGACGTCCTTGAGCGAGGTGTTGCGGCCGGTGATGTAGGTGCCGTTGTCGATCAGCGCCTGGGTCAGCCGGTTCCAGCCCGGCGTCTGCACGTCACCGTTGGAGTGATAGTACATATAGTCGGCGGCAAAGGACCAATCCCCGTCTGCCAGGTTGCCGGACAATTCCACCAGCTGGTGGCTGGGATGGATGCCGCGATAGAAGCTGAAACTGTCATCCACCTCGCCATAGGCGTGGATGCCGCCGCCCGCTCCACCGATATCGACCGGCGCGCTGATCTGGGCGGTGACGTTCCGCTTGGAATAGCTGCCATAGGTGACGGTGACTTCGCCGCCCGGCGCGTCACTGGCGGCAGTGGATTTGGGGATGAAATTGACCAGCCCGCCCACTTTGCCCGCGCCATAGATGGGCGATGGCGGCCCGCGCAGGATCTCGATCCCGGCTGCATCGCTGAGCGCCGTGGAGTAAGTGCCGCGATTTTCAGCCCGCTTGAAGCCGCGGAAATAATTCTCCGCCAGGGTACCGCGCAGCG
>JAPLPI010000431.1 GCA_026400305.1 Alphaproteobacteria bacterium
GTCACCATGCCGCGCGGTCAGGAAATCGCGCTGCAGCGCGAGGGCTTTCGCGCCTTCATGCTGGCGCGCCGCCTCAGCCCCACGGTGTGGGCGCGCGACGCCGGCATTCCAGCGGCGCAGATTCTGGGCTTCCTCGCTGGCACCACGCGTACCTTGCCGCAGACCAGTCTGGAAAAAATGGCACGCGCTGCCGGCTGCGCCGTGCAGGATTTCTTCACATCCTAAAGAAAAAGGCGGCCCTTGCGGACCGACCTTTCCTTCACGTCAGCCGGACTGGATCAGAACGTGATCCAGATGCCATTGTGCCAATAGCCACGGTCAGTGTCATCGCGCCAAGCGCGATAGCGGTCCCAGAAGCCGCGGTCACAGGCGCGGTGGAAGTACTAGTCATCGGAATGATATTCGAACGTCACACCGGCCGGATGTAGCGGAATTCGGTGTGCCAGAAATCGCCTTGACGGTTGCAGGCGATATAAGCGGAGGCCGGGGATACCAGCGCCATTAGTGCCCCCGCGCCGGATATCGCGCCCAGCAAAGCGGTTCTAATTTTCATTATAAATCTCCTTCAAAGCCCCAACAAAAAGCTTAACGGGAACTCCAAAAATTATGTTCCATGAAATGCTGCAAACCTTCGTGCCCGCGTTGACGGAAGGGGTGGAACTAAAGTAGAACGATTCGCGTATGTACCGGCTTTGTTCGCCCACCCTTTGGAGGGCTGGCGCAGCCTGGGGAGAGATAAGCGATGCTGACGCGCAAGCAGTACGAACTTCTGATGTTCATCCATGAACGGGTGCGCGAAAGCGGCGTGCCGCCCTCTTTTGACGAAATGAAGGATGCCTTGGACCTCAAGTCCAAGTCCGGCATCCATCGCCTGATCACCGCACTGGAAGAGCGCGGCTTCCTGCGCCGCATGGAAAAGCGCGCCCGCGCCTTGGAAGTGCTAAAGCTGCCCGAAAACATGGCCGAGACGTTGCGACCCGCCACCACCCGAAGCCAGGTCCAGCGCGCTGGCATCCGCCAAGGCCGGGCCGGCGATATCCGCCTGGCCGATACCCGTTCCCCGGCCCCGCGCCGCAGCTATGGCGAAGGCGGCGATGGCGCCGTCAATGTGCCTCTGGTCGGACGCATCGCCGCCGGTACCCCGATCGAGGCGCTGCAGAACAAGGTCAGCGACATTCCCGTGCCCAGCGGCATGCTGGGCACGGGCAGTCACTACGCTTTGGAAGTGACGGGCGACTCCATGATCAATGCCGGTATCCTGGACGGCGATACCGTCATCATCCAGGAATCCGATACCGCCAACACCGGCGAGATCATCGTGGCATTGGTGGACAATGAAGAAGCCACCTTGAAGCGCCTGCGCCGCCGCGGCGACTCCATCGCGCTGGAAGCCGCAAACCCCGCTTACGAGACGCGTCTGTATGGCTCCGACCGGATCAAGGTCCAGGGCAAGCTGGTCGGACTTATCCGCAGATATTGAGGACATAAGAAAAACCTGCAGCATGCTGCGGGGCTTTCGAATATGCGCTAGACGCGACCTTACTCGCGGGTAGTCTTTTCCTCGACAGTGACCGTCTTCTTGCCCCCAGCGCCACCGCCAGCCACAATGTCCAGCAGTCCCGTTCCGCCATCAGAAAGATGTTTGCCAAGGCCCCCGCCCTGTCTTAAAGCCACACCACAATGTCAGAAAAACCTGTCCTGCGCTTTGCGCCATCGCCCACCGGCATGCTGCATATCGGCGGCGCCCGCACCGCACTGTTCAACTGGCTCTATGCCCGCCACACCGGCGGCACTTTCCTGCTGCGGATCGAGGATACCGACCGCGAACGTTCCACCCCCGAAGCGGTGGACGCCATCCTAAACGGCATGACCTGGATGGGCCTGGATTGGGATGGCGATGCCACCTACCAGTTCGCCCGCGCGCCCCGGCACCGCGAGGTCGCAGAAAAGCTGCTAGCAGAGGGCAAGGCCTATCGCTGCTATGCCACCGCCGAAGAGCTAACCGCCATGCGCGAGGAGCAGAAAGTCGCCGGCAAGCCGATGCGCTATGACGGGCGCTGGCGTGACAAGCAGGCCGGTCTCGCCGAAGAAGGCAAGCCCTCGGTGGTGCGGCTGAAGGCGCGCCAGACCGGCGAAACCATCGTACATGACGTGGTGCTGGGCGATGTGCAGTTCGAGAATACCCAGCTGGACGACATGGTGCTGCTACGGTCCGACGGCACTCCGACCTATATGCTGGCGGTAGTTGTAGACGATGCCGACATGGGCGTGACCCATGTCATTCGCGGCACCGATCACCTTAACAACGCCGCCCGCCAGTTGCAGCTCATCGAGGCGATGGGCGCGGCCATTCCAATCTATGGCCACCTGCCCCTAATCAACGGCCCGGACGGCGCCAAGCTGTCCAAGCGCCACGGCGCGCTGGCGGTGGAAGCGTATCGCGACATGGGCTATCTGCCCGAGACGATGCGCAACTACCTGCTGCGACTGGGCTGGAGCCACGGTGATGACGAGATCATCCCCACCGCCCAGGCCATCGAATGGTTCAACTTCGATTCCATCGGCAAGAGCGCCGCGCGGATGGATTACAAGAAGCTGGACAATCTCAACGGCCATTACTTCCGCGAAACTGCAGGCACCACCATGGTGGCTGAAGTCACCGCGTTCCTGGCCCGCGAAAAGCGCACGCTGACCATGACCGCGCGCCAGCGCCTGGAAATGGCGATGCCCTCGCTGAAGGAGCGCGCCAAGACCCTGGTCGAACTGATCCAGGGCGCCGAGTTCCTGTTCACGGACGGGCCGCGCACCCTGGATGCGGCGGCGGACAAGCTGCTAACTCCCGAAGCACGAGCCGTCCTAGCCACCGCGCTGCGGGCCCTGGACGCCACCGACTGGACCGGGCCGGCGCTGGAAGCGGCCGCCCGCGCCCATGCCGAAGCCACGGGCGTGAAGCTGGGCCAGGTCGCCCAGCCCCTGCGCGCCGCGCTGACCGGGAAGGCCTCTTCGCCCCCCCTGTTTGAAATGTTGGCGCTGCTGGGCCGCGAAGAATCCCTCATCCGATTAAGGGCTTATGTCAATTGATGAAATATTCTCCAGCTCCATCCTCAGCTAGGTGACGAGGCCATAAAAGCTCGTCATATTGCACCGCAAGAAAATGGAAAATGGGGATTTCAGTATGCGCGAGAGCAAGATCAAGACGGAGGGCAAAGCCAAGCTCACTTACGAGGGCAAGGATTTCGAGTTCCAGTTGTACAGCGGCACCCAGGGGCCGCTGGCCATCGACATCCGCAAGCTCTACGACCAGGTGGGCGTGTTCACCTACGATCCGGGCTTCACCTCAACGGCCTCGACCGAATCCAACATCACCTTCATCGATGGCGACAAAGGCGTGCTGCAGTATCGCGGCTATTCCATCGGCGATCTGGCGAAAAATTCCACCTTCCTGGAAAGCTGCTACCTGCTGCTGTACAGCGAACTGCCGACCCAGAGCCAGATGGAGAAATTCACCTACGCCATCACGCACCATACCATGGTGCATGAACAGTTGCACTTTTTCTTTAGGGGGTTT
>JAPLPI010000184.1 GCA_026400305.1 Alphaproteobacteria bacterium
ACCTGATCCGGCTTCCGAAATTGATGGCGACGGCATGACGCGAAACCAGAATTGCCGATGCTTTGCCGCAGTCAGCCAAATGCGCCAAAACCAAATCCATCCAGTCCCGACAACAAAGACTAATTCTTCAACAGCCTGCTAAAGCCCGTCGGGCGTAGGGCCGATATCCTGGCCCGGGACCTCATGGTCGATGACGGTTTGCGGGCACAAAGGTCGGGGCCACCCACCAGCCCGGCGCGGCCTCTTTCAGTATCTGGGCGGCCCGGGCGCAGCAGTCATCATCGGCGAAAATGCCAAAACAGGTGGCGCCACTGCCCGACATGCGGGTCAGGAGCGCGCCTGGCAAGGCGGCGACGGCGGTCAGCACCTCCCCTATCACCGGCTGAATCTGCAAGGCCGGTGCTTCCCGGTCGTTGCGGGTAGTTTCCAGAAAGCGCAGCAAGTCGGCCGTATCGCGGAAGCGGCCACGCGGCAAAGTCATGTCGGCGCCGTTACGGTCCTTCAGCACGGCGAACACGTCCTTGGTCGGCACAGCCACGCGCGGATTGACCAGCAGCATGGGCAGGCGCGGCATGGTGTCTGGCGCGCGCAGGATTTCACCGCGCCCCTCCATGAAAGACGCCGTGGACAGAACACAGACCGGAATGTCCGAGCCCAAAGCAGCGGCGACATCGCACAGCGCAGCACTGTCCTTGCCGCTGCTCCACAACGCGTTCAGCCCGCGCAGCGCCGCTGCCGCATCGGCCGATCCACCGCCGATGCCAGACGCCACAGGCAAGTTCTTGGTCAGGGTGAGTTTGGCGCCTTGCGTACCCAAGGCACGCGCGGCGCGCAGCACCAGATTGTCGCTCTCGCCGTCCAGCCCTTTGGCGAAAGAGCCGTCGATGTTCAGGGACAGATCGGGTGCGGGTTCAATCGCCAGCGCATCGCCCAAGTCGGTGAACACCGCCAGGCTCTGCAGCGGATGGAATCCATCCTCCCGCTTCGTACCAACATGAAGGAACAGGTTGATCTTGGCGGCGGCGCGTTCGGAAATCACTTAGGAGGGCTTTTCGCTCAGACCGATCTTCAGCTTGCGCTTGATCGTCGACATGTCCGTGTCGTCATCGCTGAAGGTCAAGGCGTGGTTCCACTGGAAACGGGCCTCGATACGCCGTCCGGCGCGCCACAAGGCATCGCCCAGGTGATCGTTGATGGTAGGATCCCCCGGCACCAGCAGCACCGCCGCTTCCAGGGTCTTGGCGGCGTCATCATAACGGCCGAGCTTGTAATAGGCCCAGCCCACGCTGTCCACGATAAAGCCGTCATAGGGCCGCAAGCTACGCGCCTTTTCCAGCATGGTCAGGGCGGTGGAAACATTGCGGTCCCGGTCCACCCAGCTATAGCCCAAATAGTTCAGCAACTCGGGCTGCTCGGGTGACAGTTTCAACGCCGTCTGGATATCGGCTTCGGATTCGTCCAGCCGCTTGAGCTTTTCCTTGGCCATGGCGCGGGCATAGAACATCGTCCAGTCGCGGCGGCTGGGTTTGCCGATTATTTTTTCGGCATCGTTGTAGGCGTCCACGCTTTCGGCAAACTTCTCCGAAGCGCGGTAGGTGTCGCCCAACGCCACCCAGCTTTCGCTATCATTGGGATCGGCAGCCACAAGTTTCTTCAGGCCGGCAATGGCGTCATCATTGTTGCCCAGCCGCTGCAGATCCAGCGACGCCTGCACCTGGGCCATGCGCCAGTAGGGCGAGGACGGCTCGATGCTGCGATAGATGGCGATGGCGTTGTCATACTTGCGCAGGGTTTCAAACCGGTCGGCCAGCAGCGCCTGCGCCAGGCCCAGGTCGGAGCGCAGATAGAGCGCCATGCGCAGATAAAGGATCGAGACCTCGGCGCTTTGCGCGTCGGCCAGGGAGGCGGCGATGCCAAACAGCGCTTCGGCGGCGCCGTCGGCGGGCGAGCGGATCATGCCTTCGGGCTTTTGTCCCGCAGCGATGCGCGCCAGGCCCGGGCGGGTGACACTGGCCAGGCCGCC
>JAPLPI010000188.1 GCA_026400305.1 Alphaproteobacteria bacterium
GCAGCTTCAGCAAGAATGTTTCAAGCGGCGTGGATACCTATGACGAGCGCCAGCCCCTGGGTGTGGTCGCCGGAATTACGCCATTCAACTTCCCCGTTATGGTGCCGCTGTGGATGATGCCCATGGCGCTGGCCTGCGGGAACAGCTTCATCCTCAAGCCGTCGGAGCGCGATCCCTCGGCGCCCAACCTGCTTTATGAACTATGGCGCGAAGCGGGATTGCCCGACGGCGTGCTCAATGTCGTCCATGGCGGCAAGGCAGCAGTGGACGCCATCCTGGATCATCCGGGCATCGCTGCGGTGAGCTTTGTCGGCTCCACCCCCATCGCGAGCCACGTATATACCCGCGGCTGCGCCAGCGGAAAGCGCGTGCAGGCGCTGGGCGGGGCCAAGAACCATCTGGTGGTGATGCCCGATGCCGACCTGGACCAGGTGGCCGATGCGCTGATGGGCGCCGGCTATGGCTCGGCCGGCGAGCGCTGCATGGCGGTGTCGGTGGCGGTTCCCGTGGGCGAAAAAACCGCTGACGCGCTGATCTCAAAATTAAAGCCGCGCGTTGCAGCCTTGAAGGTCGGACCGGCCAATGATGCAGGCGCCGAGATGGGCCCCTTGGTTACCGCTGCGCATCGCGACAAGGTGTCTTCTTATATCGACGCCGGCGCCGCGGCGGGCGCGGACGTGGTGGTGGATGGTCGCGGGCTGAAGTTGCAAGGTTATGAAAAGGGTTTCTGGCTGGGTGGCACCTTGCTGGACCGCGTTACCCCCGACATGAGCGTCTACAAGGACGAGATCTTCGGACCGGTACTATCTGTGGTGCGCGCGGTCGGCTACGACCAGGCGGTGGAGCTGATCAATGCCAACCCCTTCGCCAACGGCACCGCCTTGTTCACCCGCGACGGCGATGCCGCCCGCGATTTCGCGGAGCGCATCCAGGTCGGCAGGGTTGGCATCAATGTCCCCATCCCCGTGCCGGTGGGCTATCATTCCTTCGGCGGCTGGAAATCTTCGCTGTTCGGGTCGCATGGCGTCTATGGCCCCGAAGGCGTAAACTTCTATACAAGGCTGAAGACGGTAACCTCGCGCTGGCCGGCCGGCATCCGGTCCGGGGCACAGTTCCACTTCACCGAGCGGTGAACCCAAGCATCCGTAAGAGCGTTTTGACGATATGAAAGTACTTCCTGCCCTCGCCGTGCTGATTCCCACCATCTCACCTGTCCTGGCGCAGACGGCCTTCTGTCCCTAAGGCCAGAGCTGCAACGGCAATCCGGCGGCGCCGTTTCCCGTGATCAATCTGCTCCAAGGCTTGAGCAACCTGTTGCCCAAGCCGCAGCAGCAACCGCCTTCCCCGCCGGTCGCTTATGCGCTCATCGCCACGCCGCCGCCGGTGATGCCGGCGACCAGTCCGTAAGCGGACCGTAAAGCCGCATTCTCCCGCTTTGTGAAGTTCCCGCCCTCGGCTAGTGTTCGCCCGCTTCCGCGCGGCAACGCGCCTGCGGGGCGGAAACACTCCAGGACTTTGACATGCGGGCCTTGACCAGACGTTTGATGCTTTCCACCACGGCCGCCGGCGTGGCGCTGGCCGCCCTGCCCGTCACTGCCCAGACGCCAACTCCGACCGATACCGACTGGCCAACTTACGGCGGCAACCTCGCCTATTGGCGCTACAAGGCGCTGGACCAAATCAATGCGTCCAACTTCAACCAGCTGCAGATCGCCTGGCAGTTCAAGACCGAGAACCTGGGCAGCCGCCCCGAATTTATTCTGCAATGCACGCCACTAGTGGTCAAAGGACGGCTGTTCGCCACCGCCGGTTCGCGGCGCGATGTCATCTGCCTAGACCCCGCCAGCGGCGAGCAGCTTTGGATGCATCGCGCGCCCAATGAAGGCTTGCGCGCCAGCAATGCGCCGCGCCAATTGTCAGGCCGCGGCGTCGGCTATTGGAGCGAGGGCGACAAGGAACGCATCTTGTACGTCACCATCGGCTATCAGCTGATATCGCTGGACGCAAAAACCGGCATCCCCGATCCGAACTTCGGCACCAATGGCATCGTCGACCTGAAACTTAACGACGACCAGGCACTGGACCTGGACCGTGCCGATATCGGTCTGCACAGCGCACCAACCATCGCCAAGGGCGTGGTGATCATCGGCGCCGCCCACACCGCCGGCAACACACCGCAGGTGAAAAACAACGTGAAGGGCTATGTCCGCGGCTTTGACGTGAAGACCGGCAAGCGGCTGTGGATCTTCCACAACATCCCCATGAAAGGCGAGTTCGGTTACGAGACCTGGCTGAAGCCCGGGAGCGCCGAAGCCGCCGGCAATGCGGGCGACTGGGCGCAGATTTCCGCCGACGAGGAGCTTGGGCTGGCCTATCTGGGTATCGAGCTGCCCACCGGCGACCAGATGGGCTTTTATCATCCGGGCAACAGCCTGTTCAGCGAGAGCGTGGTGGCGGTGGACATCCTCACCGGCAAGCGCAAATGGCATTACCAGCTAATCCATCACGGCCTGTGGGACTATGACATCTGCGCGGCCGCGATCCTGTGCGACATCCCGCACAATGGAAAAATCGTGAAGGCGCTGGCCCAGCCCACCAAGCAGAGCTTCCTCTATGTGCTGAACCGCGAGACCGGCGAGCCGATCTGGCCGATCGTCGAGCGCAAGGTCATTCCGGGCGATGTGCCCAGCGAGTGGTATTCCAAGACCCAGCCCATACCCACCAAGCCACCGGCCTTCGACCGCCAGGGCGTCACCAAGGACGACCTGATCGATTTTACGCCGGAGCTGCGGCAGAAGGCGATGGCGGTGGCCAGCCATTACAAGCTGGGTCCACTTTACACCGCCCCGATCATGGAAAAGCCGGAAGGCCCGTTCGGGGTCATCAACCTGCCAGGCTATATCGGCGGCATAAACTGGCCGGGCGGCTCCTACGATCCGGAGACACACACGGTCTACACCTATTCCCAGACCAATCCGCTCACCATCGGCGGCATCATCCCCAATCCAGATCACACCAAGGGCGCTTTCGATTACGTCCATGCCAACCTGCCGCCGCAAAATGGTATCAAGGTGGGCGATCTGACGGTGGACGGACTGCCGCTGATCAAGCCGCCATACGGGCGCATCACCGCCACCAACCTAGAGAGCGGCACCCAGAGCTGGACCGTGGCACATGGCGAGACGCCGGACTTCATCCGCAACCATCCAGCACTGAAGGGAGTGAAGATTCCGCGGACCGGAATGATGGGCAAGATCGCGCCGCTGACCACCAGGAGCCTGGTGATGGCTTCACCAGCGAATTCATCGCCTTCAAGCTGCCGGGATGAGAAGCGGTTCGCCAAAGGCGAACGAGCAGGTCCAGTGGACCTGCGAGAGCGACGAACACCGCGATCTTGGGCGAGCGGCCGGGCGCAGCCACCCGGAGTTCTGCTACTTCGCCGGCACGAGCTTCAGCAGCTCGCCGGTGGCCGGCGTAGTTTCGGTAATGGAGGTGCCGCCGCTGTCGGTCAGGACATAAATCGCGCCATCCGATCCCATGCGCACATCGCGGATGCGCGCCTTGCGATCGCCCAGCAGGATTTCTTCTTCGACTACCTTGCCATCCACCAGCTTTATGCGGTCCAGCTGACGGCCATTCAGCATGCCGACAAAGGCACTCCCGGCCCAGGCCTTGGACTTGCCAGTGTAGAATGCCAAGCCACCGGGCGCGGTGGAAGGCGACCAATAATAAACCGGCTGCTCCATACCGGCTTTGGCCACTTCGCCGTCACCGATGGCCGCGCCACGATAGTCGATGCCATGGCTGATGACAGGCCAGCCGTAATTGGCGCCCTTCTCGATCAGGTTGAGTTCGTCGCCGCCGCGCGGACCATGTTCGACCTCATAGAGGCCACCATCGGGCGCAAAGGCCAAGCCTTCCTGACTGCGAAAGCCGATCGCCCAGATTTCCGGCAAGGCGCCCGGCGTGCCGATAAAGGGATTGCCCGGCGCCGGTGCGCCATCCTTGGTAATGCGGATCACCTTGCCCAGATGCGTGTCCAGATACTGCGCCACCGGCCAGGGACGCGGGCCGGCATTGTCGCGGTCGCCGATGGTTACATAGAGATATCCGTCGGCGCCGATGGCGATGCGCCCGCCGGTCTTGGTGCCCGCCGCCAATGTCTGGTCGTTGGGCGCGAAGGGTGAAGTCTTGATCAGCACCTTCACATCGCGGATGGCGCCGCCCGCCTCGTCCAGCACGGCGCGCGCCACGGCGGTGCTGTAGACCGTTTTGTCAAGATATTCAAAGTAGGTGAAATAGATGGTGTGGTTGGTGGCGAAAGCCGGGTCTAGCACCACGTCCAGAAACCCCGTCATCGGCGTGGAAACGTGCAGACCCTCCAGACCGGTCAGGGGCGCGCCCACGCCATCCTTGCCGACGATGCGGAAGGCGCCGGGCAACCGCTCGGTCACCAACAGCTTGCCATCCGGCAACAGCGCGCTGGCCCAGGCCGCATGCAGCTGGTTGGTGAGCACCGTCACCTTGAAATCGGTGGCATGGTGGAAGGGTGCCCGGGTTTGCTGGGGGAACTGGCGCGTGTCGGCCTTCTTCTCCGGCACGCGGGCGTCGACCGGCTGGCCCTCGGTGCTGCCATAGGTTGGGGTGCGCGGCAGGCCACCCGCATTATAGGCGGGCGGCTGCGCCGGCGCCGGCGTCTGAGCGAATACGGCAGCGGGCGTCGCGGAAAGAAGCAGCGCAAGTACCTGGCGTTTCATAAATTCCCCCTCATTTTTTAGCATTAAAGCCTCAGGAGGCTTGGCCCACAAGGGTAGCCGGAACCCAATCGGGCATGCGATGCTTTTCCTGTTGGACAATAGACGGGATAAAAAAAAGAGATTTGCACTTGCTGCCGCCACCCTTCTGGCGGCCACCAGCCTTGGCGCCTGCGTGGGCCCGGAAGGCAATCCCAACGGCTCGCCCTATGCCAACGAGCAGGGCGGCACCATCGCGGTGAAGCCGGAAACGGTGGGCATGGCGACCTACGATCCCTATGCCACGCCGGCGCCTTTCGCCGACATGCGGATTGGCCAGCCCGCGATCAATCCGGCGCCGATGCCGCCGCTGACCCTCACGCCCCAAGGCGCACGTTAAGGGCGCCAGCTAGAATATCCGACTGAGGATTTCGAACGATTTGCGCCGCGCGACGTGATCGAAGATTTGCGCTGCAATGATGATCTCGTCCGGACGATAGCGGTTGATGAAGTCCGCCACGCCTTTCTTCACCGTCTCCGGCCCGCCCACCACCGAATGGCGGAAGAAATTTTGCAGCAAGGCCCGGCGCTGAGGGTCCAGGCTTTGCTCATAATTCAGGATGGGTGGCACCAGCGGTGCGTCATTGGCGGCCAGCGCCGTCGAGAACAGAAGCCGCGCCTCTTCATCTGTATCGGCCGCCACCACCGTCAGCGACAGCATCACCCTGGGATTGTCTAGATGGGCCGAGGGCACGAACCGCCCTCGATAGGTGGCCAACGCCACTTCCATCGCATCGGGCGCAAAATGGGCCGCAAAGGCAAATGGCAACCCCATGGTCGCGGCAAGCTGCGCGCCGCCGGCGCTGGAAGACAATATCCACACTGGCACCTGCGACCCTTCGCCCGGAATGGCGCGCACTTTCTGGCCAGGCGCAGCAGGTGCGAGGAAGAACAGCAGCTCTTGCACGTCGCGGGGAAACTCGGCCGCGTCGTTCGGCTGGCGGCGCAGCGCCTGCAAGGTGGCCGGATCATTGTTGATCCCGCGCCCCAGCCCCAGATCGATGCGGCCCGGATGCAGCGCCGCCAGGGTGCCGAACTGCT
>JAPLPI010000035.1 GCA_026400305.1 Alphaproteobacteria bacterium
ACCGCGGCGCAGTCGTTTGCGGCCGAACCCGTGGTGCGGATGAAGGCCAAACTTACCGCTTTTGATGGCCTGGCCATGATCCTGGAGCCCATCAAGGCGTCCAGCAAGAAGCCGCTGACGGTCTTCATCACGCCGCAAACCCGCTATGTCGGCGCTAGCCGCGCGCGCTTCGATACCATCAAGACAGGTGACTATGCCGGGGCGGCGGTCACGGTGGGGCGCAAGGGGGTGATGCGTGCCAGCGATGTTTATCTGTATCCGCCCGCGCTACGCGGCAGCGGCGAGGGCCGCTTCCCCGATGTCGACCGGGTCATCATCAACGGCACGGTGACGGCGGTGCAATTCACCTCGGCCGACGACAGGAATGACGGCACCATGACGCTCCATTATCGTGGTGCGGTGCTGAACAGTGCTGGACCGGGGCGCACGGTCTGCGAGGGCAGGGCCTCGCCGCCCGCCTATTCCAGCCCGCTGGCCTGCGCCGCCGATGCCATGATCAAAGTGATACAGGGCAGCCAGATTGCGGCGCTGACGATGGGTGACAAGAGACTGCTGGTGCCCGGTGTGCTTTTGACCGTGGCCATGACCAGGCAGGTAGACGGCCGGACTGTCGCCGCCGGCGTCACTGTAGAGCCGCCACCCGCCACCGTGGAAAAGCCGCATTCGTCAAATTAAGCTGCCACACCTTCCGCCGGAGAAGAGCCATGTCCCGTTCCAAATTTTCGTCCACCCTGGTCTTTCTGTGCGGCGCCGTGGCGCTTGCCGTGCCCGCTCTCGCTGCCGGCGTACAGCTGGGCAGCTGGGGCGTGGAGCTGTCCGGCATGGACAGTGCGGTGGCGCCCGGCAACGATTTTTTCCGGTACGTGAACGGCAAGTATCTGGCCACCGTCGTCATCCCGCCGGACCGTTCCAGCATCGGCTCCTTCCAGCAGCTGCAGATTCTCAGTGAGGAACGGCTCAAGACCATAGTCAAAGATTTGGCGGCCAAGCCGGAAATCTCGCTGGCGCCCGAAGAAAAGAAGCTGCGCGACCTGTTCGACACCTTCACCGACACTGCCGCGATCGACGCGGCGGGGCTTAAGCCGGCGCAAAAGGACCTGGATTACCTGAACGGGTTGCAGACCCTGCCGGACGTGGCGCGCGCTATGGCCTCGGTGAAGCTGAACACCGCCAGCGTCTACAATATGGGCATCGGGGTGGACGACAAGAATCCTGACAACTATTCGGTCAATCTTTCGCAGGGCGGTCTGGGTCTGCCGGACCGCGACTATTACCTCAAGGACGATGCCGAGATCGTCAAGACGCGAGAGGCCTATCGCAAATATCTCGCTGACATGATTGATCTGGCCGGCATGACCGATAGTGCGGCGCGCGCCGACCGCGTGATGGCGCTGGAAACCGAGATCGCCAAGGTGTCGTGGAACCGCGCCGACCGCCGCGACGCTGACAAGATCTACAATCCCATGCCGGTGTCGTCGCTGAAGGCCTTGGCGCCGGAATTTCCCTGGGACAATTTCCTGGCGGAAAGTCGCATCCCTCTGAGCGGACCGCGCGGTGAACGCCAGGTAATCGTGGCCGAAAAGTCCGCCTTCGGCCCGCTGGCCAAGATCTTTGCTGCCACGCCGGTTTCCACCTGGCGCGATTATCTGGTGGTCCATTACCTTCACACGTTCGCGGCCTATCTGCCGTCGAAGTTCGACAATAGTGACTTTGCCTTCTATGGCACCGTGCTGTCGGGCCGCACCCAGCAACTGGACCGCAAGACCCGCGGCGTGCACCTGCTGGACAATCTACTGGGCGAGGCGCTGGGCAAGCTTTATGTCGCGCGCTATTTCCCGCCGGAGTCCAAGGCCAAGGCGGACCTGCTGGTGTCCAACCTGCTGAAGGCCTATGAGGCCGACATCAACACCCTGACCTGGATGACGCCTGCCACCCGCGCCAAGGCGCTGGACAAGCTGCACCGCTTCACGCCCAAGATCGGCTATCCCACCAAGTGGCGCGATTATTCTGACTTCCAGGTGGTGAAGGGCGACATGATCGCCGATGTGCAGGCTGGCGCGCTGTATGAGTGGAACCGCGACCTGTCCCGCATCAACCAGCCGGTGGACAAGAGCGAGTGGGGCATGACGCCGTCCACCATCAATGCCTACTACAATCCGTCCTTCAACGAGATCGTGTTCCCGGCCGCCATCCTGCAGGCGCCCTTTTTCGATCCCAAGGCCGACGATGCGGTCAATTACGGCGCCATCGGCGCGGTGATCGGCCACGAAATCAGCCACGGCTTCGACGACCAGGGCAGCAAGTATGACGGCAAGGGTGTGTTCCAGGACTGGTGGACCAAGGAAGACCGTGCCGCCTTCGACGAGCGCACCAAGGCGTTGGTCAAGCAGTATGACGCCTTCGAGCCGTTGCCGGGCCTGCATGTCATCGGCCAGAACACCCTGGGCGAAAATATCGCCGACAATGCGGGGCTGGCGATCGCGCTGAAGGCCTATCGCCTGTCGCTGAAGGACCGCAAGGCCCCGGTGCTGGATGGCTACACCGGCGACCAGCGCCTGTTCCTGTCCTTCGGCCAGGTGTGGCGCACCAAGATGCGCGAAAGTGCAATCCGCACACAGACCATGTCGAACGAGCACACCGTGGCGGAGTTCCGGGTGATTGGCCCCACCCGCAACATGGATGCCTGGTACGACTCTTTTGAAGTCAAGCCGGGGCAGAAATACTATCTGGCGCCCGCCGAACGGGTCCATCTCTGGTAGACGGAATTCTTTCCAATTTTATTCCGCCTACATGTGTAATAAAAAACCCGGCGGGACGTGGAAAATTAGGCTAGGCTGGCGCCATGCCAGATACAAGTTCAGGCGTCTTCATCAATCGCATTGCCACGGCCAATCCGCCGCATGACGTGCATGACACGTTCCTGCGCTTCGGCCGGCAGATGCTGCGCCACGACAATCGCCGTGCCGCCCTGTTCGAGCGCATGGCCGAGCGCAGCGGTATTTCGCAACGTTATTCCTTCCTGGAACCAGGCACCAACAGCGCCACGGTGGATGCGGAGGGCTTTTACAAGCTAGGCGCCTTTCCCGACATCTCGGCGCGGATGCAGAAGTTCGAGACCTGCGCGCCCGGCCTGGCGGTGGAAGCGGTGGAGAAATTGCTGGTGGGTGAAGACCGCTCGCGCATCACCCATGTCATCGTCACCAGCTGCACCGGGCTTTCCGCGCCGGGGATCGATCTGGAACTGGTGGAGCGTTGCGGGCTGTCGCCGTCGGTGGAGCGCACCATGGTGGGTTTCATGGGCTGCTATGCCGCCATCAATGCGCTGAAGCTGGCGCGGCACATCGTGCGCTCCGAACCGCAGGCGCGGGTGCTGGCGGTGAACCTCGAGCTTTGCACCCTGCATCTGCACGAGACCGGCGATATAGAGGAAATCCTTTCCTTCCTGCTGTTCGCCGATGGCTGCGCCGCTGCGCTGATCAGCGCCGACGCGATTGGTGTGGAAATGACATCCTTCCGCGCCGCTTTGGTGCCGGACACGCGCGAACTGATCCGCTGGCATATCCGCCAGCAGGGTTTTGACATGGTACTGTCGGGCGCGGTGCCGGGCGCCATTCGCACCGCGCTGTCGGAATCGCGCGATGACATATTGGGCTGCGCCAACGACATCGACCTGTGGGCGATCCATCCGGGCGGGCGCACCGTGCTGGATGCGGTGGAGCAGGCATTTGCCTTGCCCCCGGATGCACTGGCGCCGTCGCGGTCGGTGCT
>JAPLPI010000119.1 GCA_026400305.1 Alphaproteobacteria bacterium
ACTTGCTCCTGTCCGTGCGGTGCCGCCCATGCGGGGCCGCCGCCGCCTGATGCGTCAGACCGACCTGGTCGAACGGGTGCTGGCCTATGACCCCGATGTCGACGAGGCGTTGCTGAACAAGGCGTACGTCTATTCCATGACGGCGCATGGCAAGCAGTTCCGTGCTTCGGGCGATCCCTATTTCGCCCATCCGCTGGAAGTGGCGGCCATTCTCACCGACCTCAAGCTCGACGTGCCCACCATCGTGACCGCGCTGCTGCACGACACGATCGAGGACACGCTGGTCACCTATGAAGACATCAAGGAAAAGTTCGGCGAGGAGATCGCCGGCCTGGTGGATGGCGTCACCAAGCTGTCGCAGCTGGAAGTTTTTTCCGAACGCACGAAGCAGGCAGAGAATTTCCGCAAGCTGATGCTGGCCATTACCAGCGACATTCGCGTGCTGCTGGTCAAGTTGGCCGATCGTCTGCACAACATGCGCACGCTTGGCTATATCGACAAGCCCGACAAGCGCGCCCGCATCGCTCAGGAGACGATCGACATCTACGCGCCGCTGGCCGGGCGCATCGGCATGCAGAACATGCGCGAAGAGCTGGAAGACCTGGCCTTTGCCGAGCTGGATGTCGAAGCGCGCAACTCCATCGTCACGCACTTTGCCCGCCTGGACATGGTGGGCGGCGACCGGGTGGGGCGCATCGCCGACCAGATCAAGCGCCGGCTGGCCGAGCAGGGCATGGAGGCCTGGGTCTATGGCCGGGGCAAGCGGCCCTTCTCGATCTGGCGCAAGCTGCAGACCAAGAAGCTGAGCTTCGAGCAGCTGTCCGACATTTTCGGCTTCCGCGTCATCGTCGGCTCCACCGCCGACTGCTACCACGCGCTGGGTATCATCCATACAAGCTGGCAAATGGTGCCCGAGCGGTTCAAGGACTTTATTTCTACGCCAAAGCCCAACGGCTATCGCTCCATTCACACCACCGTGATCGGACCGGAAAAGCAGCGGGTGGAAATCCAGATCCGCACCCAGGACATGCACGATATCGCCGAACGCGGCGTCGCCGCCCATTGGCGCTACCGCGAGCATGTGCCCGACAAGGGCCTGCCCGACAGCGCCACCTTCGGCTGGCTGCGCGACATGGTGGACCTGCTGGAACGCGGCGACACCGCCGAGGAGGCGCTGGAACATTCCAAGCTGGCGCTCTACCAGGACCAGGTCTTCTGCTTCACGCCCAAGGGTTCGCTGATCTCGCTGCCGCGCGGCGCCACGCCCATCGATTTCGCCTATGCGGTGCATACGGACCTCGGCAACAGCGCAGTGGGCGCCAAGATCAACGGCAACCATGTCGCCCTGCCCACGCCCCTGACGAAAGGCGACCAGGTGGAAATCATCACCACCAAGGATTCCTCGCCCTCGCCGATGTGGGAACAGTTTGTGGTCACCGGCCGGGCGCGCGCCGAGATCCGCCGTTTTCTGCGCCATGCCCAGCGCGACGAGCATGTCCGCTTCGGCCGCAAGATCTTGGAAAAAACCTTTGCCGACGAGGGGCGCGAACTCACCCACAAGGGCATCGAAGGCATCGCCAAGAAACTGCGCCTAGCCAAGGCCGAGGATGTCTTTGCCGATGTCGGGCGCGGCGCGCTGCGCGGCCACGAAGTACTGCAGGCGGTGTTCCCCGAACTGAAGCGCGCCGGCAAGGTGTCCAAGAAATCCGCGTCCGGCGATGTGATGCCCATCTCTATCCGCGGCCTGACCGAAGGCATCTCCTATGCGCTGGGCCAGTGTTGCCATCCTTTGCCGGGGGACCGCATCGTGGGCATCAACACGCCGGGCGAGGGGCTGGCCATCCACACCATCGACTGCGCCGAGCTGGACAAGGCTCATGACATGAATGACTGGCTGGATGTTGGTTGGGGCTCAGGCGCCTCGGGCATTGGCCTGTCGGTGGCGCGCATTCTGGTGCGGGTGAAGAATGCGCCCGGCTCGCTGGCCACCGCCATGGCCGCAATCGCCGCCAATGGCGGCAACATCTTCAATATGAAGGTTACCGCCCGCAATCCGCTGTTCTTCGAATTCATCGTGGATGTGGAAGTGCGCGACGTGGCGCATTTGCAGAACATTCTGGGCGCGCTACGGGTATCGGACGCGGTCGAATCGGTTGACCGCGTTCGCGAGGCTGAAGGAGCAGTGCGTTGAACGTCGACCAGGTTTTAAACGAATTCAAGAAATCCGGCGCGTTGCTGGAAGGCCATTTTATCCTGTCGTCGGGCCTGCACTCCGACAAGTTCCTGCAGAAGGCGCTGGTGTTCCAGGATGCCAGGCGCACCGCCAAGCTGTGCAAGGCGCTGGCCGCGAAAGTGAAGAAGGAGGTTGGCGAGGAAATTACCGCCATTGTCTCGCCGGCGGTGGGCGGCATCGTGCCCGGCTATGAAATGGGCCGCCAGATGGGCCTGCCCGCCATGTATGTCGAGCGCGTCGACGGTGAGTTCCAGCTGCGCCGCAACTTCACCCTGAAGAAGGGCCAGAAGGTTTTGATGGTGGAAGACATCATCTCCACTGGCGTCTCATCCCGCGAATGCATCGCCGCAATCAAGAAGGCCGGCGCCAAGGTCGTGGCCGCCTGCTGCCTGATCGACCGGTCCGGCGGCAAGGCCAAGGTCGGCGTGCCGCTGATTGCGCTGGCCGAATGGAAAGTGCAGGCCTGGCCGGCCGACAAGCTGCCGCCGCATCTGCGCAACAAGCCGGCCGTGAAGCCTGGTTCTCGGGCCTTGCGTGAGTGAGGTGGGCGCGATCACTACACTGCTCAACGGTCTGGGGCGGGTATGGGCATTCGCTGCGCTCGCGCTCGTCCTGGCTCCGGCATTTGCCTACGGCGTCGGCGTGGTCACCAAAATGGCCATCGTCGATGTCATTCCCTTTGTAGCTTTAGGTCTCCTTGCGGTCAGCGGCTTTCTGGGTCTTTGGACTCATGACTACGGGCAGGCCGTCAAGGCCGGCATCCTTTTATGGATCGCGGTCCTGTTCCTGGGTGCGCCCATCATGCTGTTGCTGGGTTTTTGTTACGCTGGGGCGCTGATGCAATTCCATGGGAGCTGCATGTGACCAGAGCGCTTCGCCTGGGTGTTAACATCGATCATGTCGCCACAGTGCGCAATGCGCGCGGCGGCGACAATCCCGATCCGGTGCGCGCCGCCATCCTGGCGGCGGAAGCCGGCGCCGACGGCGTCACCGCGCATCTGCGCGAAGACCGCCGCCACATTTCCGACGGTGATATCGAGCGGCTAACCCGGGCGCTGACCATCCCGCTCAACCTGGAAATGGCCGCCACTGACGAGATGACGGCGATTGCGCTGAAGGCCAGGCCGCGCGCCGCCTGCATCGTGCCGGAGAAGCGCGAAGAGCGCACCACCGAGGGCGGCATTGATGTCGCCGGTCAGCACAACCGTTTGGCGCCCATTATCGGTGCGCTCGTCAAGGCGAACATCCGCGTGTCCATGTTCATTGAACCGTCCAGGGCGCAGCTGGATGCCAGCAAGTCGCTGGGCGCGCCGGTGGTGGAGTTGCATACCGGCGCCTATGCGTATGGCGCAGAAGGTGAACTGGAGCGCATTCGCGCCGCCGCCGAATATGGCGCCAGCATCGGGCTGGAAGTGCACGCCGGTCACGGCTTGACCTTCGACAATGTCAAACCCATCGCCGCGATCCGGGAGATCAAGGAACTCAATATCGGTCACTTCCTGATCGGCGAGGCGCTGTTCATCGGGCTGGAAGCATCCATCCGGAAAATGCGCCAGCTCATGGACGAAGCCCGGCCATGATACTTGGCCTGGGAAACGACCTGATCGATATCCGCCGCATCGAGAAGACCATTGCCGTCCATGGCGAGCGCTTCCTGAGCCGAATCTACACCGACATCGAGCGCGCCAAGTCCAACCCCCGCGCCAATAGAGCGGCTTCCTATGCCAAGCGCTTCGCCGCCAAGGAGGCCTGCGCCAAGGCGTTGGGAACCGGTCTGAACCACGGCGTCTATTGGCATGATATGGGGGTGGTGAATATGCCCGGCGGCAAACCCACCATGGCGTTGACCGGCGGCGCCCTGAAAAGACTGGAAAAATTGACGCCGCCCGGCACCCGGGCCCAGATCGACCTGACCATCACCGACGACTTCCCGCTGGCCCAGGCCATTGTCATCATCTCGGCGGTGCCGCTGGGTCCAAAGATTAACGGCTAAATCCTTGACAGCAGGGGCGTATCACCCCTTTTGTCCCGCTGAGTAAAGTGGACAGGCACGGGATGACCGATACGAAGATGGCGGCCAAGCAGCAGCAGGGCGAATCCTGGGGGGAACTCGCCAAGACGGTGATCTATGCCGGCCTGATCGCCGTGTTTATCCGCACCTTCCTGTTCCAGCCCTTCAACATTCCGTCGGGCTCGATGGAGAACACCCTGCTGATCGGCGATTACCTGTTCGTGGAGAAATTTTCCTACGGTTACAGCCGCTACACCTTTCCCTTCGGCGGCTGGCCGGTCGGCGACAAGCTGCATGGCCGCTTCATGGGCAGCGAACCCCAGCGCGGCGATGTGGTGGTTTTCAAGTTTCCGCAGGACAATTCCACCGACTTCATCAAGCGCGTGATCGGTTTGCCGGGCGACAAGATCCAGATGATCAACGACGTGCTGTACCTGAATGGCAAGTCGGTCCCGCGCGAACGCGTCGCCGATTATGTCGGCGTGCTGGACGGCGAAGAGGGCCACTGGACCCAGTACCGCGAGACCCTGCCGGGCGGCAAAAGCTATGTCACCCTAGACAAGACCAAGGACGGCCCGCTGGACAATACCGAACTGTTCGTGGTGCCGCCGGGCCATTACTTCATGATGGGCGACAATCGCGACAACAGCGATGACAGCCGCGAGGCGGTGGGTTTCGTGCCGGCCGACAATCTGGAAGGCAAGGCGCTGTTCCGCTTCTTCTCCACCGACGGCTCGGCCCGTTTCTGGGAAGTGTGGAAGTGGCCGTTCTCGGTGCGCTATTCGCGCATCCTGACCCTGGTGAAGTGACCGTTGGATTTTTCCGAAAAACTCGGTCACGACTTCCAGGACCCTGAGCTTCTCAAGCGCGCTTTGACTCACGCAGGCGCCAACTTCGCCAACTCCAACGAGCGGCTGGAATTCCTGGGCGACCGGGTGCTGGCGCTGGTGGTGGCACAGACGCTTTATCAAAAATATCAGGACGAAGACGAAGGATCGCTGACGCGGCGGGTGCACAGCCTGGTGCGCTGGGAAGCCTGCGCACGGGTGGGCGAGGAAATCGGGCTTTGGGATCACTTGGTGCTGACTCGCTCGGAAGCGGCGGGCGGCCGGGCGCGCGGACCCATCCTGGGCAGCGCTTTGGAAGCGGTGATCGCCGCGCTATATCTGGACGGCGGCATGGATGTTGCGCGGGCCTTCATCATCCGCTGGTGGGGGGTGATGTTCGCCGATGCCACCACCGATGTGCGCGATGCCAAGACACGCTTGCAGGAATGGGCGCAGGCCCGCGGCAAGGATTCCAGCGCGCCGGTTTACACTTTGAAGGAACAGGCCGGCCCCGACCATGCGCCGCGTTTTGTGGTGGAGGCATCGGTGAAGGGTGTCGCGCCGGTGACGGGCGAGGGCGGCTCCAAGCGCCAGGCTGAACAGGATTCGGCGTCCAAGATGCTGGCCGCCGTCGAGGACAAGACATGACAACCTGCTGCGGCTTTGCCGCCATCATCGGCGCCCCCAATGCCGGCAAGTCCACGCTGATAAACGCGCTGGTCGGCTCTAAGGTCGCCATCGTCAGCCCCAAGGTCCAGACCACCCGCTGCCAACAGCCCAGGCGCGCGCGACACGCGCGGCATCCTGGAGGGCCTGAAGGACGGAAAAATCAAGAAAAAAGCGCTGATCCTGAACAAGATCGACGGCATGAAGCGCACGGACCTTCTGCCGCTGGTGGAACGGTTCCATGCCGAAGGCGTGTTCGAGGATGTGTTCCTGATTTCCGCGCTGAAGGGCGAGGGCGTGGCCGATGTCGCCGCCTGGGTGGCCTCGCGCATGCCGGAAGGCCCGTGGCTTTATCCCGAAGACCAGGCCGCCGACATTACCTCGCGGCTGCTGGCCGCGGAAGTGACGCGCGAGAAGATCTATCTGCGCCTGCATGACGAGCTGCCCTATTCTAGCGCGGTGGAAACCGAGAAATGGGAAGAGCGCCGCGACGGCTCGGTCAAGATAGACCAGGTGATTTATGTCCAGCGTGACGGCCAGAAGGCGATCGTTCTGGGCAAGAAGGGCGCCACCATCAAGACTATCGGTGAACTGGCGCGAACGGAGCTGGAAACCCTGTTCGGCCGCCGCGTGCACCTGTTTCTTTTCGTGAAGGTACGCGAGGACTGGGACAACAACACCGAACATTACAAGGAAATCGGCCTCGATTTTCCGAATGAGTAGCTGATGGAGTGGAGCGACGACGCCATCGTGCTTTCGTCCCGCGTCCATGGTGAATCGGGCGCGATCCTCGAATTGCTGACTCGCGAGCATGGCCGCCATGCTGGGCTAGTGCGCGGCGGCGCCTCGCGCCGGATCAAGCCGTCGCTGCAGCCCGGCAATGGCGTGCACGTCCAGTGGCGGGCCCGGCTGGAAGAGCATCTGGGCAGCTTCACCTGCGAATTGTCGCGCGCACGGGCCGGCGAGATGATGGACAGCCGCGATGCGCTGGCCGGTCTCAACGCCTTCACCGCCGTCATCTCCGCCGCCATGCCCGAGCGCGAAGCGCATGCCCAGGTATTTACGGTCGGCGTAATCCTGCTGGACGCGATGATGGCCGACGATGCGGCCCATTGGTTGCCGCTGTATGTGCGCTGGGAAGCGGGACTGCTCGAGGCGCTGGGCTTTGGCCTGGATCTCAGCGTGTGCGCCGCCACCGGCGCCAAGGACGATCTGACCTATGTGTCGCCCAGGACCGGCCGCGCGGTGTCGCGTGACGCCGCTGGCATCTATGCCAACCGATTGTTTCGGCTGCCCGGGTTTTTGCTGGGCAATGACAGCGACGAGCCCCATCCGGGGGAAGTTGCGGCTGGCCTGGCGCTGACCGGCCATTTCCTGCTGGAACGGGTGCTGCGGCCGCACGGCAAGGAGATGCCACCCGCCCGCCTGCGGTTGGACGCGATTGTATTGCGCGAATCAGAATAAAACCCACCCATGGTCGCCATCCCTGACGAAATCCGTTCTGAACCTCTGAGCAAGGCGCTGGCCGAGCGTTACCTGGCCTATGCCCTGTCCACCATTACCCAACGCGCGCTGCCTGACGTGCGTGATGGGCTCAAACCCGTGCATCGGCGCATCCTGTTCGGCATGCGGTTGCTGCGGTTGGATCCCGGCACCTCCTTCAAGAAGTCCGCCAAGGTGGTGGGCGATGTCATGGGCTCGTTCCATCCCCATGGCGACCAGGCGATCTATGACGCGCTGGTGCGCCTGGCCCAGGATTTTTCTGTACGATATCCACTGGTGGACGGGCAGGGAAATTTCGGCAATGTCGATGGCGATAACGCCGCCGCCATGCGCTATACTGAAAGCCGGCTGACCGAAGCCGCCGCCGCGCTGCTGGCGGGGCTGGACGAAAATGCGGTGGACTTCCGCACCACCTATGACGGCGAAACCCTGGAGCCGGTGGTTCTGCCGGCCGCGTTCCCTAACCTGCTGGCCAACGGTTCCAACGGCATCGCGGTGGGCATGGCGACCTCCATCCCGCCGCACAATCTGGGCGAACTGTGTGCCGCCACCATCGCGCTGATCGAAAATCCCAATATTCAGGACCGCAGCCTGATCAAATTCGTGCGCGGTCCAGATTTCCCCACCGGCGGTATCCTGGTCGAGGACCTGGCATCCATCGCCGAATCCTACAAGACTGGCCGTGGCTCGTTCCGGGTGCGGGCGCGTTGGGAAAAGGAAGAGGGCAATCGCGGCGCCTGGCAGATTGTCGTCACAGAAATCCCCTACCAGGTGCAGAAGTCCAAGCTGATCGAGCGAATTGCCGAACTGCTTGAACAGAAAAAGCTGCCGCTGCTGGACGATATCTATGACGAAAGCGCCGAGGATATCCGCATCGTCCTGACGCCCAAGAGCCGCACGGTCGAGCCGGAAATCCTGATGGAACAGCTGTTCCGCGCGTCCGACCTGGAAGCGCGGCTCCCGCTGAATATGACGGTGCTTGACAAGGGCCTGGTGCCAAAGGTCATGGGTCTAAAAGAGGTACTGGCCGCCTTCGCCGCCCATCGGCGCGAAGTGCTGGAGCGGCGTTCCGCATTCCGGCTGGAAAAAATCCGGGCGCGGCTGGAAGTGCTGGAAGGCTATCTCGCCGTTTTCCTGAACCTGGATAAGGTCATCAAGATCATCCGCACGGAGGATGAGCCCAAGCCCAAGCTGATGAAGGCTTTCAGCCTGAACGAAGTGCAGGCCGACGCCATCCTCAACATGCGCCTGCGCAGTTTGCGCAAGCTGGAGGAGATGGAAATTCGCGGCGAGCATGTCTCTTTGACCAAAGAGCACAAGGACCTGACAAAATTGATGGGGTCGGAAATGCTCAAGTCGGAACGATTGATCGCCGAGCTACGGGAGGTCGACGCTAAGTTTGGTCAGAAGACCGCGCTGGGCAAGCGTCGCACCGAGATTGCCAAGGCTGCCGAAGTGGCCGAGATGACGGCACTGGCCGAACATGTCAAGGAGCGCGCCAACCAGGTCGAGCGCGAACCCATCACGGTGGTTTGTTCCGCTAAGGGCTGGCTGCGGGCGCTGACGGGGCACAAGGAACAGTCCAAGGACGACAAGTACCGCGAAGGCGACCGCGCCAGATTCTGGTTCAATGCCCACAGCACCGACCAGATTATGCTGGT
>JAPLPI010000060.1 GCA_026400305.1 Alphaproteobacteria bacterium
CGCCGCCGCAGCTGCCGCGGCCAAGCCCGCGGAAGAAGCGCCGGCGGCCTAATTGCCCGCCGACATTCTCCTGGCCGCCGTCATGGGCGCGCAAGGGCTCAAGGGTGAGGTGAAGGCCAAAGTCTTCACCGCCTCGCCCGATGCCCTGCCGCGTTATGGCAAGCTGCATGCTAGGGATGGTCGGATGTTCACGATCACCGCCTTTCGCCCCTCCAAACAGGGCGAGGCGGTGATTGTGTTTGCGGAGGTCAAGGACCGCAATACGGCCGAGGCTTTGAAGGGCACCGAGCTCTTCGTGTCCCGCGATGCGCTTCCCGAACCGGATGAAGACGAGTTCTATCATGCCGATCTGGTCGGTCTGGAAGCGCGCGACAGCGAAGGCAGGCTGATCGGTAAGGTTGTGGCCGTGCACAATTTCGGCGCCAGCGACGTGATCGAACTGGCGCGGAGCGACGGCGACAGCGTGCATTTGGCTTTTACGCGCGAGACTGTACCGGTGATCAAGATCGCCGAGGGTTATATCGTCGTTGCCGTGCCTGAAGATGACGACGGCACCGATCATGTCGAGTAGCTGGCAAGCAACTGTTCTGACACTTTTTCCGGAAATGTTTCCCGGGCCGCTGGGAATCTCGCTGTTGGGCAAGGCGCTGGAGAGGAAACTCTGGCAACTGGACGTGCGCGACATCCGCGATCATGGCCTGGGCAAGCATCGTACGGTGGACGACAGCCCGTCGGGCGGCGGGCCGGGTATGGTGATGCGCGCAGATGTGGCCGCTGCCGCCATCGATGCGGTGGAACGTAACAACCGCCCGCTGATCTATCTGTCGCCGCGCGGCAAGCGCCTGGACCAGGCGCGCGTGCGCGAACTGGCATTGGGTCCCGGCGCCATTCTGCTGTGCGGGCTCCGGCGCCATCCTGCTGTGCGGGCGGTTTGAAGGCCTGGACCAGCGGGTGATTGAGGCCCGTGCCATCGAGGAAATTTCCCTGGGCGACTTTGTCCTGGCGGGTGGGGAGATCGCCGCCATGGCCCTGCTCGAGGCCACCGTCCGGCTGATCCCGGGGGTGCTGGGGGACCATGCTTCCACCCAGGATGAGAGCTTTGCCGCGGGGCTTTTGGAATACCCGCATTATACCCGTCCCCAGCTGTTCGAGGACCGGCCCATCCCGGATGTCCTAAACGGCGGAAATCATTCGGAAATCACAAAATTCCGTATCGCCCAGGCCGAACGCCTGACCCAGGAGTGCCGCCCCGACCTCTGGACCCTCTATGAAAAGACCAAACGCTAGGCTATATGCCCCGCCTCAATTGCCGCTTTTGCGCACCGAAAGACGAAGAAAATGAACCTTTTGCAGACCCTTGAAGCCGAGCAGATGGCTGTCGTCCGCGCCAAGCCGCTTCCCGAATTCCGTCCCGGCGACACGCTGAAGGTCAACGTCAAGGTGGTGGACGTCACGTATGACGAAAAGGCCAAGGCGAACAAGGCTCGCGAGCGCATCCAGGCGTTTGAAGGCGTGTGCATCGCCCGCCAGGGCGCCGGCCTGAACGAGGCCTTCACCGTGCGCAAGCTGTCCTATGGAGAAGGCGTGGAACGCGTCTTCCCAATCTATTCGCCGCTGGTCGACTCAGTTGTGGTTGTGCGCAAGGGCAAGGTGCGTCGCGCCAAGCTCTATTACCTGCGCGGCCGCACCGGCAAGGCCGCCCGTATCAGCGAGCGCACCGACAGCGCCGGCCCAGAAGCTGCCGCCTAAACGCGATTTCAGCCTGTTTTCTTTTTGGCATACAAAAAATCCCAGTTTTTTCGGGTTTTTTTGGCCTATATATGGAAAAACCCCCAACTAATTGCGTTTTTTCGACGGTGACCCGCTTTATCTTGCGGGAAATGCCGTAAAATCAGCCTTATCGTTGATTCGTTAAGAGGGAGAATCCCATGGCCGCCAAAGCCGCTACCAAGACTGCCGCTGTTAAAGTCGAAACTGTTTCCACCCGCCAGATCGGCGCTCAGCTCGCTGAGAAGCACGAACTGTCGCAGAAGCTCGCCAATACCCTTATCGAAGACATCATTGGCCTGATCACCAAGCACCTGAAGAAGGGCGCTCGCATTCGTCTCAATGGTCTTGGCATCCTCGTCGTGCGCAAGCGCGGTCCGCGCATGGGCCGTAATCCCGCCACCGGCGAAGCCATCAAGATCAAGGCGTCCAAGAAGGTCGCGTTCCGCGCCTCCAAGGAACTGAAGGAAGCGATCTAACTTTTTTTTCGTCTTTTAAAGTTCAGAAAGGCCGGATGTTCACATCCGGCCTTTTCTTTTTTGTGCCTTTTTCTTAGTAAGATAGCTTAATGCGGATCATTGCGTTGCTGTTGTGCCTGATGCCGGTGCCTGTATTGGCGCAGGGCATGAAGATGGATGACATGCCCGGCATGGCCATGCCCGCCAAAAAACCGGTGGCGAAGAAGCCTAAGCCGAAAAAGCCCGCGCCGGCGCCCCAGGCTTTGCAGTCCGCGCTACAACCCGTCCAGTCTATGCCCGGCATGGCGGCGAAACCCGCGCCGGTGCCGCAGGCCATGCCCGCAATGGCCATGCCCGCAATGGCCATGCCCCAGGACGACAAGCCCGAAGCGAAGACGGGCCATGACATGGCCGGCATGGACATGAGCGCGGGCGGCGCCGATCACGCGATGACGATGCACGGATTGCTCGGCGGCTATGGCATGAGCCGCGAAGCCTCGGGCACGAGCTGGCAGCCTGAGTCCCCGCCGCATGGCGGCATTCACTTGTCCGCGGATGACTGGATGGTGATGCTGCATGGCCGGGTCAATGGCATTGCCGACTCGCAAAGTGGGCCGCGCGGCGGCGATCAGGTCTTTTCCTCCAGCATGTTCATGGCAATGGCGACGCGCGACCTGGCGAATGGCGACACGCTGGGATTGAAGGCGATGTTGAGCGGCGATGCCTTTATGGGCCGGCGCGGCTATCCCTTGTTGCTGGCGGGCGGCGAAACCGCGGACGGTGTCACGCACCTGGTGGACCGCCAACATCCCCATGATCTGCTCGGAGAGTTGTCCGCCAGCTACCGCCATCCCCTATCGGACACGGACAGCCTGTTTCTGTATGGCGGCTATCCGGGCGAACCGGCGCTGGGCCCCAGCGCCTACATGCACCGTGTCTCGGCTGCCGATAATCCCATGACGCCGATCGCCCATCACTGGCTGGATTCCACCCATGTCAGTTTCGGGGTGGTGACGGCGGGTTTCATCCATGATGACTGGAAGGTGGAAGTGTCGCGGTTCACCGGGCGGGAGCCCGACCAGTTTCGCTTCAACTTCGACAAGGCGCGTTTGGATTCCACCGCGGTCCGGCTGTCTTACAATCCGGACCCGCACTGGTCGATGCAGATCTCCAGCGGCTGGCTGAAAAGTCCCGAACAGCTCGACCCCGATGTAAACGAACAGCGCACCACCGCCAGCGCCACCTGGTTCGACACCTTCGACTGGGGCAGCGTGGCCGCCACGTTGGCGTTTGGCAGGAAACAGCTTTCCAGCGGCGTCAGCGAGAATGCGGGCCTGGCGGAGATGGAATATAAACCTGTTCCGGCCTGGACGCTTTTCGCCCGAGCCGAGACCATCGAAAGTACCGAGCTGCTGCCGTCGGCCACCACGCAAATCCGTGGGGCCGGCGAATTCAGCCTGGGCGCCATCCATGACTGGCAAATTGCCGATCATTGGAAGATCGGCCTCGGTGGGCTCTATGCTTTTGATTTTGCGCCATCCTCGGCAGTGGCCGATTATGGCGCAAATCCCCATGGCACGATGGGATTTGTCCGGCTACTGGCGGAATGAGCAGCAGCGCGTTTCTGCCGCCTTGCCCGCAGGACCTGTGGCGGGCTAGGTAAGCCCGCAATTTTTCAGGGAACTTCCACATGGCGCGCAAGAAAATTGGTCTTATCGGCGGCGGACAGATCGGTGGCACTCTTGCCCATCTGGCGGCCCTCAAGGAGCTGGGCGATGTGGTGATCTTCGACATCGCCGAAGGCCTGCCCCAGGGCAAGGCGCTCGACCTGTCCCAGTCCGGTCCGGTGGACGGCTTCAATGCCAAGCTGTCGGGCACCAACTCCTATGCCTACATTGCCGGCGCCGATGTGGTGATCGTCACCGCCGGCGTGCCGCGCAAGCCGGGCATGAGCCGCGACGATCTTCTGGGCATCAACCTCAAGGTGATGGCGGCGGTGGGCGAGGGCATCAAGGCCAATTGCCCCAATGCCTTCATCATCTGCATCACCAACCCGCTGGATGCCATGGTGTGGGCGCTACAGAAATTCTCCGGCGTGCCGCATGAAAAGATTGTCGGCATGGCCGGCGTGCTGGACAGCGCGCGCTTCCGTCATTTCCTGGCCGAAGAACTGGGCGTGTCGGTGGAAGATGTCTCCGCCTTCGTGCTGGGTGGCCATGGCGACACAATGGTGCCGATGCCGCGCTTCTCGACCGTGGCCGGCATCTCGCTTCCCGAACTGGTCAAGATGGGCTGGATCAGCCAAGACAGGCTAGACCAGATCGTCACCCGTACCGCCAATGGCGGCGCCGAAATCGTCGGCCTGCTCAAGACCGGCTCGGCCTATTACGCCCCGGCTACCAGCGCCATCCAGATGGCCGAAAGCTATCTCAAGGACCAGAAACGCGTGCTGCCCTGTGCCGTCCATGTGAACGGCGTCTATGGCATCAAGGATCTCTATGTCGGCCTGCCGGTGGTGATTGGCGAGAAGGGCGTGGAGAAGATCGTGGAGCTGAACCTGACCGACGCCGAA
>JAPLPI010000357.1 GCA_026400305.1 Alphaproteobacteria bacterium
TGCTGCGACACGGCGCCGGAAGACGTTGGCACTCATACCGTCTGCGTAGTGCTGACCGACGACTTCCTGCAGTTTTCAAAAATGCGCGGCAACGACCTGTCTACGCCCATGCCCGATTATGGATTTCCTGGCCTGAAAGCCGGCGAGCGCTGGTGTCTGTGCGCGCCGCGCTGGGCCGAAGCGTTCGAGGCCGGCATGGCGCCGCGCGTGGTGCTGCGCGCCACCCATGAAGGTGCGCTTGAGTTCTGCACCCTGGCAGACCTCAAGCGCCACGCCATCGATCTGGCCTAAGCCTTCAGATATTTTCCGAACCAGTCCAGCGTATGCCGCCAGAATTCCGTGGACGCTGCCTCGTCGTAACGCTGCGTCGTGTCGTACAGAAAAGCCGGCGGGCGCGATCGGAAACCATTCCGCCTGTGATGAAGCGGCGACCAAGATCGAAAAGATCCGCGCTAAGCCAAACGATGACAATCCCTTCTTCATCGGCACCGCCAGCGCTCTGCGCTATCTGCGGGTGCTGAAGGAGTGCAACCTGAACAACGCCGAGATCGAGTGGGCGCAGCGCAAGCCTTGATCTTCGGTTGCAGTGCAGGATTTATCTGCGCGCTTCCCTGTGGCATATCCCCTGTGGAATTGCTGGGGAAATCCATGAAAAAAATCGCGGCGCTGGTCTGTCTTTTCGCCTTGGGCCTGATGGGAACGGCTGCGGCCGAAACCTATCCCAAGTTTAAATTCGATCCCGCCTGGCCCCTGCAGATGCCGCATGGCTATTTCTTCGGCCAGATCGCCGGCATGACCACAGATACCCACGGCAATATCTGGGTGATCTCGCGTCCCCGCTCCATTGTGCCGCAGCTGGATGAGCCGCCGCAGGAAGCTTCCGGTGTTCCGGCGCCTGCAGTCGTAGAGTTCGACTCCAAGGGAAATTTCATCCGTGGCTGGGGCGGCACCTACATGATGAGCGAAGACGAGCGCGCTAAGTTCGACTGGCCGGTGCAGGAGCACGGCATCGCGGTCGACGCGCACGACAATGTCTGGATCTGCGGCAACGGCAAGGACCGCAAGACCGGCAAGGATGACAACCAGTGCCTGAAGTTCACCACTGACGGCAAGTTCATCATGCAGATCGGCCATGCCAGCCAGAGCAAGGGCAGTCTGGATACCGAGAACCTAAACCACGCCGCCTGGCCGGTTTATTACGCGCCGGCCAATGAGCTTTTCATCGCCGATGGTTACGTCAATCGCCGCGTCATCGTGTTCGACGCCGATACCGGCAAGTTCAAGCGCATGTGGGGCGCCTACGGCAACGCGCCGGACGACAGCGCCACGCGCGACCGCACCTATGATCCGCCCCCCGCCCAATTCAACTTGGTGCACGGGCTGACGATTTCCAACGACGGCATCGTCTTTGTCGCGGACCGCAACAACAACCGCGTACAGTCCTTCACCCTGGACGGGAAATTCCTCAATGAAGGCTTCGTCGCGCGCGAGATCCCGATGGTCGGCTTCGGCACCGTCAACAGCGTCGCGCTGTCGGGCGATAAGGACCAGCGCTTCATTTACATCAGCGAGGGTCACCGCCAGCAGGTCCGGGTGCTGGACCGCAAGACGCTGAAGGAGATTTCGCAAGCCTCCTTCGGCCATGTCGGCCAGTATCGCGACATGTTTCTGGGGCTGCACGTCATCATCACTGACGCCAAGGGCAACAT
>JAPLPI010000389.1 GCA_026400305.1 Alphaproteobacteria bacterium
CAGCTGGTAGTGCCACTTTCGCGTGCCAGTCTCGATGTCTAGCGCTACAAGCGTCTCACCGAAGAGATTGGCGCCGGTGCGAGTGGTGCCCACAGTGTCGGTCTGAGGCAGCTCCACCGGAACGTAGACTAGGCCTAGTTCGGGATCAGCTGACAACGAGCCCCACGCACCGGTATTGCCTGCGACTTCCGCCTGGCCCGGCGTGGTCCAGGTGTCATAGCCGAACTCACCCTTGCGCGGAATGGTGTGAAAAATCCACTTGCGAGCGCCCGTCCTGATGTCGAAACCGCGCACATAGCCCTTGGAGTCGATAGTGGGTGCTGATCCCACCACTATAGTGTCATTTACCACCAGCGGGGGGGCGTGCAATCCGATGATGCCGCGGTTGGGGTCCATGGTCTGGTCGTCGTTTAGGCGCAAGTCCACCGTGCCGCCCGTGCCGAAGGCCAGATCGGGCTGACCCGTCTTGGCATCCAACGAAAACATACTGTAGCCACGCGTCACGTAAACGATGCGTTCGTTGGTTCCGTCGTTCCAGTAACCGACACCCAGACCCGCGCCACCGCGCGAGCCGATGCGCGCGCCTTCGTCGTGTCGGTGCATCCACAGTTCTTCTCCGGTGCCCGCATCCAAGCACACCACATCGCGGCCGAATCCCGCAGTAGTATAGAGTCTTCCATTCACCACCAGCGGTGTCGCCATGAAATCAGCGTCCAGCCTCCGGCCGAGCGCGTTGGTGGAATAGCGCCAGGCCGGTTCGAGTCTATCGAAATTGCCGGCATGGATCTGGTCCAGCGGCGCATAGCGGGTGCTGCCGACATCATTGGCGTAATGAATCCAGTTGGTCTCGGCGGGCCGCGCAATTTGCGCCATGGCTTGGCACGCGCCCAACAAAGTAAAAGCCGACGCACTCGCCAACATGTCTCTGCGATTGATCATTCTGCATTCCCCCGGGCATCTTCTGTTGAGCCCATGCCCCAGAATTTGTGAAGTTTGACCGCCTAGCAAGGTGTTTGTTAAATTAAGATGTCTCGCAATTGCGAACAGCAGGCGCAAAGGCCGACCAAAGAAGAGTCGGTGTCGCTACTGGCTTGTTTTTTTAACGCTGATGCCTCGATACGAATGCCCGGTTTGGGTCAGGAGCGGCCATTCCGGGTTACGGTTTTGATCGTGATGCTTTTCTCTGGTCACGGCCAGTGTGCCCATAGAAACCAAGACTGTTCCCGGAGCCAACAACCGGCTCTCGCGGGTAGATCCCCATGAAGGCAGGTGCGTGGGCTCCACGGGTCCCGTTGCTCTGCTGATAGTCGATCATCGCTTCCAGGGCATCGATCTGTGCCGGTACCAAGTCGTTAAACTCCGGTCCGCCATGTCCCATGCCGGGGATATAATAGACGGCCAGCAGCTTCTCGGCTTCCCCGGGTCCGATGGTCATGGCGACGAGGTTCTTGTATCCCTCGGCCTCGCCTGCGCCGACAATGGGGTCGGCCGTTCCATGCATAATGACGAGTGGCCGGGCTAACTGGCCGTGGCAATCTTCTCGCCGCAGGTCGATCTGGATGTAGGCCGGGCTATTCAACGGATCCCAGAGCTTGATTTCCGCATCGGTCGGCCGGCCGCCGCTCGGGCGGTACGCTTCGTCCCATCGCGGTATGGAATCACGAAGATAACCAAGGAGAGAGTTGTAATTGCTTTTCCAGCTCGCCTCGGAACCGAACCAGCGGCCATCATTATATCGGAACCCGTTGGTGAGCTCCGCGGGGATGTCGTAGATGTTGCGCAAAGCCGTTAGTTGCGCCTTGGTGAGTGGCGCCGACAAATGCTGGCGGAACGGGTCCCACCGCGCGTTCTTGGCGCGCTCTGCGATGATATCGTCGATGCGTGGGGCGATGACGTCATAATTTCGCACCAGGCGGGCCACGCTGCCCCATTGGGTCAGTTGCGAGTTATAACCGAATCCCGAAATGCCGCCGTCGAACATCAACGGATATGCCTCGACCATCCACCTTGTATGGTGGCCGCCGTTGGAGCTTCCCACCAGCAAGGTGCGCGAGGCGGCCCGTCCATAGTGTGTCAGCACCAGCGCCTTAGTGTAGACCGTCAACTCCACAAGGCTCTGGCGTGATTCATAGTAATCGTCCTGCGGGTTGTCCGCGATTGTTGGGCGATACCAGCCCTCGTCGCAGGAGGCGAATGCATACCCCTTGGTGAGGGCGGCCAGCTGGAAGGTCTCCGTCGTGAGCTCTGTCCCCGAAAAACCGCGCGTGAAAATGGCGATTTTCCCATTCCATGCGACGGGTAGAAGGACTTGGAATTTGACGTCGGAACGGATCAAGCCATGGAGATAGCGGTGTGGAACGGGCGACACCCGGACTTGGTCCGTGTCCCAGCTCGCCTCTACAGGTTTGGTTCCCAACGCGAAGGCCTGCGATAGAAACCCACTACAAGGCACCGCCATGCACGCTGCACCGCCTGCCAAGACATGTTTCAGCAACCTCCGGCGGTCGAGCTTACCCGCGGACATCTCGTCAACGTCCTCAGCGATGTTATTCTGACCTTCAATTTTCTCAGACATCGCTCCCCCAACCCCTAACCCTCTGTTGCAACCTATTGAGCCAGACGGGAGCTCTACTTGCAACCGCCCCGCAATGTCTGCTTTGCCCAGTAGCGGCCATTGGCGGCCTCTTAAGGGAGGCCGCATTAGCTCGTTAGGAGACCAGTCACGCTGGTAAACAATCTCTCAAGAGATGCTGTAACAGAATTTAGACCGGCACCTTGTCGGGCTTGATGCCTAGCAGCAGAGCCGCCCCACCTAGGAACAGTACAAACGCCAGATATATTTCGCCGGCGGCCATGGTGTGCGTGCGGTCAATCAGCCATCCCATAATCACCGGACTTAAGAATGATCCCAGTCCGATCATGCTGGTGATCACGCCCAGACCTCCTGATGCGGCGGTACCTGACAAGAGTTTTGTTGGCATGGACCAGAAAGGACCCGTGAAGGAAAAGGTAGCGCAGGCGATGAAGGTGATGACCAAAATCGAAAGCCAGGGTTCACTGGAAATGAAAGGCATCACGCACCATCCTGCGGCAGCAGCTAGCAACGGACCGGCAGCATGCCAGCGCCGCTCGCCCGTCCGGTCGGAATGGCGCGCATTGAAATATTGAGCGAAAATAGCGGCTCCATTAGGTATGGCCGACAGCGCGCCGATGAAGAGGATGTCATGGTTTCCGGTTTCTCGAATAATGCTGGGCAGCCATAGACCAATAGAAGATGTGCCTACAGCGCCCGCGATAGCAATTGCCACAAGCGAAAGAAAGCGAACATCCCGAAAAGCAGTCCAGAGCGAGTCGTGAACAGGCTGTAAAGCGGGGGATGCGGTGGGTTCGCAAGGCGACAGATCACTTTCGATCTCCTGCTTTTGCGCGTCAGTTAGCCATGAGGCATCGCGTGGACGCTCCCTCAGGTAAAAATAGGCAGTCAGACCCATCGCACAGGAAGGCAGTCCTTCCAGCAGGAAAAGTGCCTGCCAGCCGCGCAGGCCGAACAATCCATCGCCGAACGTCATGATGTAGCCGCCCAATGGGCCGCCGATCAGCCCAGCAATGGCGATGGCCGAGAGAAATATCCCATTAAACCGCGCTCGCTGACTTTGCGGAATCCATCGGCTCAAATACAGAAGCACGGCGGGAAGAAATCCAGCCTCAGCCACACCTATAAAAAAACGAATGACGTAGAAATGAGTGGGCGAGGTGACAAAGGCGAGACATGCTGACAGCAGTCCCCACAAAATCATAATGACCAGCAAGCTCTTGCGCGCGCCGATCTTTCCCAGCGCCACATTTACTGGAATGCCAAACAAGATATAGCCGAGATAGAAAGAGCCTGCCGCTAGGCCGTAGGCAGTTTCACGCATGCCAAGGTCCCGAAGGAACTGCAACTTGGCCATGCCAATATTGGAACGGTCGAGATAATTTAGGATATAGCAAAGCATCAGCACTGGCATCAGGCGCCACAACAGAATGCGATAGGTCCTGTCACTATTGCTTTGTCGAGAAAGCTTCGAACTCGTGCTGGCCATGCGTCTCAGCGCCAGAGAGAACCGCGCCGGCCGCTACTTGGCTGGGGCTGGAATGCGTAGGATTTGAGCGCTTCAAGATCGGGCTCAATGCCAAGACCAGGAGACTGTGGCAAAACGAAGTGCCCATCTTCTAAT
Organism: Alphaproteobacteria bacterium; assembly: GCA_026400305.1. Classification (GTDB taxonomy): domain Bacteria; phylum Pseudomonadota; class Alphaproteobacteria; order Micropepsales; family Micropepsaceae; genus Rhizomicrobium. Next base: position 4,218 of record JAPLPI010000389.1, read on the forward strand.
ACAACTGGCGGTTGGCTGAAGTTATCGCGCGCGGCGCGCTGCGGCTCCATCTGCTCAAGAATTAAGAAATTTGGAATTGCCGCTGCCAGGTGCATTGATGCCATAGTGCAGATCGGTCCGCCTGGATTGTGTGGCGCCACCGGCACATACCACGTCTCGGCCAAGGCCGCGATGCGTCGAACTTCACTCAACCCACCCGCATGCATCAGGTCTGGCTGGATGATGCGACATCCTCCTTCTTCCAGGAGTTCCCGGAATTCGTGACGCGACAACAACCGTTCGCCGGTGGCGATGGGCGTGCGCAGATCGC
>JAPLPI010000225.1 GCA_026400305.1 Alphaproteobacteria bacterium
TCGGGAAAACGGTCCAGCAGGTGCAGGGTGAAGAACAGGTCCGTGGTCATGCGGTCGCGGTGGGTCTCGATATGCAGCTCCACGCCAGCATCAGCCGCCAGCTTGCGCCAGCCGGTGATGTAGGACTCGCTCTCCTCGAGCGTATAGGGCCGCACATCCGCCTGCAGGTTCAGGTGATCGGCGCCCAGCTCCTTCACCAGCGCCAGCGCTGGTTTCAGGTCGTCGACGGTCTGCGGATAGCACTGCGCCTGCCAGGTCATACCGTGCGCGCGCAGGAAGCTGGTGACCTCGCGCGCGAAGAGCGGATCGATAAAGCGCACGCCGCAGCCATCAAATCCGGCATCGCGGATCATGCCCAGCTTTTCGTCTAGTGACCATTCCTGGCCGTCCGGACGGCGCCGTTCCATCGCCCATAGCGATTGATAGACCAGCAGTTTCTGCGCCATGTCCCGCCCCGTTTTGCCGCGATGCTAGCGGCGGCGGGGGCGGGATGCCACCGGCTATTTCAGGTTGGTGGAAAGATTGGTGAAGGTGGTGCTGAGCTGGGTGCCCACTGCGGTGACGCCTGTGATGATGACCACGGCGCTCAGGGCTGCGATCAGGCCATACTCGATGGCGGTGGCGCCCGCGTCATTCTTCAGGAAGTTAGAGAAAATACTTTTCATGATAGGTCCCGTTTGAAATCATCGCGAGGTTAGCGGCCAAACTTTGCGAAAGGATTGCGGCAATCCCTAAAAACCGAAAAATCGATGATTTGAGTCCATTTTTAAAAGAATGTTGCCGGTCAGAAGATGCGCGGCGCGCATTGACGGCCCTGGGCGGCCGATTGCGCCACCGCCAATGTCGCCGCCAGGGTATTGGCGCCGTCGCGCACACAAATCATCGCGGGTTCATCCAGCCTTATCATGCGCTGGAAATGCTCCAGCTGCGCGATATAGGGATCGTGCCAGGGCACGGTGATGTCGGTGGCGGCGATCGGGCGGTCCCAGCCGATATCGTCGAGAATCTTCGCGCCCCAGTGGCGCAGAACCGGCATCTCCAGGCTGGCTTTGGTGCCGACCAGGCGATAGGCGCTTTGCCCGGTGAAGGCGAAATTGGGATTTTCCTGCGTGCCCTGTTCGATGGTCCAGGGCGAAAAACCCGCATCGGTGCAGATCAGGGTTCCCAGGCAGCCATTTGCGAAGGCGAAGCTGGCGGCGGCGCTGTCTTCCACGGCAAGGCCGCGCCGGGCATTGCTGGTCATGCCGGTGATGGCGGCGATTTCACCGCACAGGTGGCGCAGCATGTCGATCTCGTGGATGGCGTTGATCAGCAGAGGCCCGCCGCCGGCCTGTGTCCGCCAGGCGGTATCGAAATAGGCATCGGGCTTGCGCGTCGCCCATACCACCGAGGCGGCGACCAGCTCGCCTAGCTCGCCGCCTGTGATGCGCCGCTTGGCATCCTGGATGGCCGCCAGATAGCGGCGGTGATGCCCCACCAGCGTCTTCACGCCGCTGCCATCCACGGCCCGAACTAGTTCGGCGGCTTCGTCCAATGTTGCCGTCACCGGCTTTTCGACCAGGAAATGAATGCCGCGTTCGCAGGCCAGCTTGCCTTGGCCGGCATGCAGGGCGTTGGGCGTGGCTAGGATGACGGCTTCGGGCCGCACGCGGTCCAGCATCTGGGTTGTATCTGTGAACCAGGCGGTGGCGCCCAGATCGAAAGCCTTGGGGTCCGCCACCGGATCGACCACCGCGACTAACTCGCCGGCATGGGGTGCGGCCAGGATGGTCTGGATGTGCCGCTTTCCGATCAGGCCGGCGCCCAGCACGGCAATGCGCAATGGTGTCATGTTTCCCCGCAAACGGCCCGCGCCGCAGCCAGCAGACGGCGCGCATG
>JAPLPI010000024.1 GCA_026400305.1 Alphaproteobacteria bacterium
AATGCCTGCACGAAGTAAAGCTGATCGTGGACCTGATCTATGAAGGCGGCATCGCTAACATGAACTACTCCATCAGTAACACCGCCGAATATGGGGAATATGTCACCGGCCCACGCATCATAACCCCGGAAACAAAGGCCGAGATGAAGCGCGTATTGACCGACATCCAGCTGGGTAAGTTTGCCCGCGACTGGGTGCTGGAAAATAAAGCCGGCCAGGCTAGCTTCAAGGCCACCCGCGCCATGGGCGACGCCCACCAGATCGAGGAAGTCGGCGCGAAACTGCGTGCCATGATGCCCTGGATTGCGAAAAACAAGCTGGTGGATACCGCCAAGAACTGATTTTCTTTCCCCACCGGGAAAAGAGACACTAAAGGCCCGGCGCCCAGCCGGGCCTTTTTTTGTTGGGACGAACGACATGATGCAACGCCCGCCGATTCCCAATCCGCCCTATACCGGTGGTTGCCTGTGCGGCGCGCTGCGCTGGCGGCTGGAGGAACGGCCGCTGGCGGTCAACGCCTGTCATTGCATCGACTGCAAGAAGCTGACCGGCGCCACCAACTTGCTGATGCTTGTGGCCAAGCGCGACGCCTTCGAGGCCGAGGGCGCCGGCGATGTCTTCCGCAAGGAAGCTGACTCGGGGCGCGAGATCGACATCGTGCGCTGCGCCGATTGTGGTACGCGGCTGTGGCATGAGCCGCAGGCCTCGCCCGCGTTGATATTCATCGCCGTGGGCACGCTGGATGATCCGAGCTGGGTGATCCCAACCTCGCATATCTGGATCGAGCGGGCCTCGCCCGGCGTGGTGATACACGACGACGCCATCAAGATTGAAGGCCAGCCTAGCGACCGTCAGGCCCTGATGGACGCTTTCACCAAGGTGTATGGCGTATGAATTTTGGAACACCGCTGTCGCCGGCCGCCGTGAAGGTGATGCTGCTGGGCTCGGGCGAGTTGGGCAAGGAAGTGGTCATCGAACTGCAGCGCCTGGGTGTGGAAACCATTGCGGTGGACCGCTATGCGGGGGCACCCGCTGCGCAAGTCGCGCACCGCGCCCATGTCATCGACATGACCGATGCCAAGGCGCTGCGCGCCATTGTGGAACAGGAACGACCGCATTTTCTGGTGCCGGAAATCGAGGCGCTGACCACCGACGAACTGGTGCGGATCGAGGCGGACGGCCTGTGCACCGTTATTCCCACCGCGCGCGCCGCCCATATCACCATGAACCGCGAACGCATCCGGGTTCTGGCGGCCGAAGAATTGAAGCTTCCGGTTTCGCCTTATGCTTTTGCCTCCTCGCTGGAGGAATTGCAGGCGGCGTGCGAGCGTATCGGCTATCCCAGCTTCGTCAAGCCGGTGATGTCGTCTTCGGGCAAGGGCCAGTCCAAACTGAAATCGGCGGCCGATGTTCCCGCAGCCTGGGAAAAAGCGCTCAGCGCCGGCCGGGTGCGCGAAGCCCGCGTCATTGTTGAAGGCGAGATAAAATTTGATTTCGAAATTACCCAGCTGACCGTGCGGGCCAAAGACGGCACCCATTTCTGTTCCCCCATCGGCCATGTCCAGAAGGATGGCGACTATGTCGAAAGCTGGCAGCCCCAGGCGATGAGCGCAAAGGCGCTGGAACAAGCGCGCGACATGGCGGGCAAGGTCACCGGCTCGCTGGGCGGGCTGGGCATCTTCGGGGTCGAGCTGTTCGTGAAGGGCGACGAGGTTTGGTTCTCGGAAGTCTCGCCCCGCCCGCATGACACGGGTCTTGTCACGCTGGTCTCGCAGCTGCAATCGGAATTTTCTCTGCATGCCCGCGCCATCCTGGGGTTGCCGGTGAATATTGAGATGGCTTCTCCGGGCGCGTCAGCCGTGATCTATGGCGGCATCGATGCCAAGACGATAACGTTCGATGGGGTGGATGCAGCGCTCAAGGTGCCAGGCAGCGAGCTGCGGCTGTTTGGCAAGCCGGAGTCTTTTGTGAAGCGCCGTATGGGCGTGGCGTTGGCGCGTGGCGCCGATACCGATGAAGCCCGCGCCCGCGCCCGCCGCGCGGCCGCCTGCGTCAAACCAGTTGTTTACCCGTCATAGTACCTTCACAAATTTTGTCGCTTTGGTGAGCAGCCTTTAACCGCCCGTATGCGCCGCGCCTCCTAGGGTGGCCGCGCGATCATGGGAATTTTCAGCATGACGGGGCAGGGCGAGGATCTGACGGCAGGGATGCTGGCGGCGCGAACGCCCGCGCTCAGCGAATGCACCAGCTGCGGTGAGGTGTTCGAATGGTTCATCGCCCATCCGGCCGTTCCCGCCGCCATCCTGCGCAGCCAGACGGGCTAGGTGCTGGGCCTGATAAACCGCTTCATCTTTTTTGCCAGTTACGCCAAGCAGTATGCCCCCGAAATCTTCAGCCGGAAATCCATTCTCAAGCTTGCCAATGAAGCGCCCCTGATCGTGGATGCCGATGTGCGGCTGGCCGATCTGGGCGCCACTCTGCTGGTGGAAAATCCCGATGCACTGATCGAATGCCATGACGGCACGCTGGATATTGAAAGCACCCTGCAAAGGGCTCCACGGTGCGCCTGCCCCCGCCGCCGGAGCGCACCATTTGCCGCCTTACGGCGCTCTCCGCCTAGGTCGGGTTTTCCAGGGAGAAGGCCGCTGCATCATCGTCGTAGCTGAACAGCTCGCCGAAGCGCGCCCAGGACACCACCGTCTTCAAGGTCTCTTCCGCCGCATCCTCGGGCATATGGTCTTCCAGCTCGTCTAGGAAGCGGGTCTTGGGTGCTGAATGACTGACGCGTTCGTCCAGCACCTTGCGGATATGGGCGGCCAGCGGCACATGGTTCTGCAGCGCGCGGGAGAAAATTTCCTTGCGCTCGTTTAGTTCGCCGTCGGCGAAACGCTTGCCCATATGGGTCAACTTGATGTCGCCGCCTTCCACTTCCGCCAGCCGCAATAGCTGCATGGCTTCGGCCACCGGGAACAGTTCGTCCACTTCCAGTTCCTGTTCATAGGCAATGTCGGGTAAGTCGGCCTTGCCGTTATAGGGCGCCGCGGACAAGGCCTCGATCAGGCCAGAAATCTGGTTGGGCGAAACATGGCTCAGCGGCATCTCGATGGCAGCCACGCCGACCTGCTGGCGCATGCGCTCCACCCGCCGGGCGGTCATTTCGACATAGATCTTGTCGACATAATCCTCGAACTGGGGGCTGGTGCGGTCGCGCGGCTGGGGCAGATCGATCTTGATCTCGGAGGCCACCCGTCCGGGATTGGACGAGAACAGCAACACCCGGTCGCACATCAGCACCGCTTCTTCGATATTGTGTGTCACCAGGATGATGCCCTTGATCGGCAGCTTGCGGTTGCCCCACAGCTCCACCAGGTCGGTGCGCAGATTTTCCGCCGTCAGCACGTCTAGCGCGCTGAACGGCTCGTCCATCAGCAGGATATTGGGATGCACCACCACAGCACGGGCAAAGCCCACGCGCTGGCGCATGCCGCCGGACAATTCGCGCGGGTAGGCGCTTTCGTAGCCGTCCAGGCCGATAAGGTCGATGGCGGCCAGCGCCCGCTCGCGCATCTCGCGGGCCGGCAAATTCAGCGCTTCGAGCCCCAGCTGCACATTCTCCAGCACCGTCAGCCAGGGAAACAGCGCAAAGCCCTGGAACACCATGGCCACGCCTTGCACAGGCCCTTCGATGGGAGCGCCCATGTAGGACAGCGCGCCGCCCTGGGGCCGCGACAGGCCGGCGATCAGGCGCAGCAGGGTGGATTTGCCCGAGCCGGAACGCCCCAGCAGGCCCACGATCTCGCCGTCCTTCAGGGACAGGGTGACGTCGTCCAGCACCAGCAATTCCTCGCCGCCGCCGCGCGGAAAGGTGCGTTTGACATTTTGCACGTCCAGAAGGTTCACCATCAGACCCTCATGTTAGCCGAAATTTTCGTTCTGCGTACCAGTAGAGCGGCCGCCACAGGATGCGGTTCACCACCACGACAAAACAGCTCATCACCGCGGTGCCCAGCACGACATGGCGGAAATCCCCGCTCGCCACCGCATCGGCGATATAGGCGCCCAGGCCGTGGGCGTGCAGGGTGCGGGTGCCCCAGCTGGCCACTTCCGCCACGATACTGGCGTTCCACGATCCGCCCGAGGCGGTGATGGCGCCGGTGACGTAATAGGGAAAAACCGCCGGCAGGGCGACGCGTCTCCACCACAGCCAGCCCTTCACGCTGAAATTGTCGGCGGCGTCGCGCAGTTCCTGCGGTATGCTGCTGGCGCCGGCGATGACGTTGAACAGGATGTACCATTGGGTGCCCAGCACCATCAGCGGCGACAGCCAGACATCGGGATTGAGATCCCAGATCACGATCACCGACACCGCCAGGGGGAACAGGATATTGGCGGGGAAGGATGCCAGGAACTGCGCCACCGGCTGCACGATGGCGGTCAGGCGGGGGCGCAGGCCCACATAGATGCCGATCGGCGTCCAGATCAGGCTGGCTAAGGCGATCAGCACCAGCACGCGCAGCAGCGTGATAAAGCCCAGCCCCACCGCGGTCGCCAGGTCTCCCCAGGTCAGGTTGCCATGGGCAAAATCGTAGATGCGCCAGGTGGCATAGAGGCTGAGCAGGCCCAGGATGGCGTACCACAGGACATTGGCAACGCGGCTGTCCACGTCGCGGGTGGCGGCACGGATGCCGAAGCTGGGTGGATGCCAGTAATAGGACCAGCGCATCATCTGCTCGAAGGGCGCGGTCAGCACATCCAGGAGGCGCGAGCGTCGATAGACGTTCAGTGCCCAGGATTGCGGCTGTTCTTCGCTCTGCTCGTTGCCGATACGGAAACGTTCGGCCCAGGCGACCAGCGGCCGAAACATCAGCTGGTCATAGACCATGATGACGACCAGCATGGCGCCGATCGCTTCGAAGATGGCGGGCAGATTTTTCTGGGCGATGGCGATGGCGATCCAGGAGCCGATGCCGGGCAAGGCGATATTGGTCTTGCCCACGCTGATGGCTTCGGAAATGGTGACGAAGAACCAGCCGCCGGACATGCTCATCATCATGTTCCAGATCAGGGGTGGGGTGGCGAAGGGCGCCTCGATGCGCCAGAAGCGCGCCCAGGAGGACAGGCCGAACATGCGCCCGGCCTCGATCAGCTCTTCGGGCACGGCGCGCAGGCTCTGGTAGAAGCTGAAGGCCATGTTCCAGGCCTGTCCGGTGAAGATGGTGAAGACGCAGGCCAGTTCTGCCCCGAATACCAGCCCCGGCGACAGCGACAGGAACCAGACGATGGTGACCGACAGGAAAGATAGGATTGGCACCGACTGCAAAATGTCCAGCAGCGGCACCAGCAGGATTCCGGCGCGGGCATTTTTCGCCGCCCAGGTGGCATAGGTGAAGGTAAAGGCCAGCGACACGGCCATGGCGATCAGCATCCGCAGCGCCGTGCGCAGGGCATAGCCGGGCAGGTCGCCCAGATGCAGCTGCAGGTCGTGGCCGGTAATGGAACTAAGGGGATGGACCAGGAAGCGGCTGACGTCGGCAAAGGCGATGATGAAGGCCAGCACCAGGATCGCCGCCAGCAGGTCCCAGCGGTTGGGCAGCAGGCGGCGTGCTTCGATCGAGACGGGCGGCAGGATCTTCATGTCCGGCGGGCCTCGAGGGCGGGTGTTGGGACGGTTTCCTGCCGCCCCGATAAGCGCGTTCGGCGGATGAGGCAACCTCTTTGAAGCGCGTGCACAATAGGGCGTGAGCCCGGTGTCCGGGGTGACGGTTCCATGACGCCGAAAGGCGGGCCCGGCAGCGAGCCGTGCCAAAATATTGTTTACACTGGAAATTTATCGGCAGGCGCCCACGGGCCATTTCGCCCCTGCACCTGTGGCTATTGCGCCACCGGTCGAAATCAGCGTAAAATCGCCCCAACGCGTGGGAAAAAACAGAGGATTATCCGCTGCTTAGCCCAAAGCGCGCGCATCGTAAAAATTCACGGGCGGAACGGCGACAGGTCAATGACGCAAGGCGTGACGAGCAGAATGGCGAAGGGTGGAATTTTCGCCTGTGCCTCTGCACGCGCCAACACGCAGCCCCGTCCTTCCCTCGGTTCTTCGCACACGCTTCTTCTTCTTAGCTGCCCCTAGGCGCTCATCGCGCGCGAATGGTCGCGCGCATGGTGTTTAGGGGATCAACGCAACAGGAGAATCGAAGCCGCGTCTGCGGCGAACAGAAAGACTACTTGTCATGGCCACCAACAATACCGAAACGACCCCGATTCAAATCTTCGACACCACCCTGCGCGATGGCGAGCAGTCGCCTGGCGCCGCGATGAGTCATGAAGAAAAAATGCAGATTGCGGAACTGCTGGACGAGATGGGCGTCGACATCATCGAAGCTGGCTTTCCGATTTCTTCCCAGGGTGATTTTCGTGCCGTGCAGGAGATCAGCAAGCTGGTCAAGCGCGCCTCGGTGTGCGGTCTCTCCCGCGCCGGTTTCAAGGATATAGACCGTGCCGGCGAAGCCCTGAAGGGTGCATTTAGACCCCGGATTCACACGTTTATTTCCACCAGCCCCGTGCACATGAAGCACAAGTTGAACATGGGCGAGAATGCGGTTCTGGAAGCGATCGGCGCGTCGGTGACGCGTGCGCGTAACTTCACCGACGATGTGGAATGGTCGGGCGAAGACGCCACCCGCACGGTGCCCGATTTCCTGTGCCGCTGCGTCGATGTCGCCATTAATGCCGGCGCCACGGTGATCAATGTGCCAGACACGGTGGGCTATTCCACCCCGCAGGAATATTTCGACATCATCAAGATGCTGCGCGAACGCGTGCCGAACGCCGACAAGGTGATTTTCTCCACCCATGTCCATAATGATCTGGGCCTGGCGGTGGCGAACTCCCTGGCCGGCGTGCTGGCGGGCGCGCGACAGGTGGAATGCACCATCAACGGCATCGGCGAGCGCGCCGGCAATGCTGCGCTGGAAGAGGTCGTGATGGCGCTGAAAGTGCGCAAGGACATCATGCCCTTCGCTACCGGCATCAACACCACCATGCTGAACCGCGCCTCCAAGCTGGTCAGCAACGTCACGGGCTTTCCGGTCCAGTACAACAAGGCCATCGTGGGCAAGAACGCCTTCAGCCATGAGTCCGGCATCCACCAGGACGGCATGCTGAAGAATGTCGAAACCTACGAAATCATGCGGCCCGAGAATGTGGGGGTGAGCGCCACCTCCCTGATGCTGGGCAAGCTGTCCGGGCGCCATGCCTTCAAGGACAAGCTGGAAAGCATGGGTTACGTGCTGGAGACTGAAGCCTTCGAGGACGCCTTCAAGCGCTTCAAGGACCTGGCCGACAAGAAAAAGCAGGTGTTCGACGAGGATATCGCCGCTCTGGTGGACGACGAGATCATGCGCGGCCAGGACACGATCTCGATCAAGGCGCTGCGGGTGGAATCGGGCACCGGCATCATCCCGGTGGCTTCGCTGACCCTGGATGCGGCCGGTGTGGTCAAGAGCGTGACGGTGAGCGGCGACGGCCCGGTGGATGCCATCTTCCTGGCCATCCGCGAGGCCTATCCCCACACCGCGACGCTCCAGCTGTTCCAGATCAACGCCGTGACCGAAGGCACCGACGCCCAGGCGCAGGTCAGCGTCCGGCTGGAAGAGAATGGGCGCACCGTCACCGGCAAGGCGTCGGATACCGACACTATGGTGGCGGCGGCTTATGCCTATGTGAATGCGTTGAACAAGCTGCTGGTGAAGCGCGAGAAGCAGGCGCCCGAGGCCCTGTCGGTCGCGCGGTGACGGATTTTGTAGCGAAATGAAACGGCCGGCCCCGGATAAAGCGCGCTGTGGCCGGTTAATCCAAGGAATGGCGCTTGCAGGTTTTGGAAACGACTTTCCAGGTTAGGGACAGGAATTAAGCATGTTCAGCAGGCTTCTTGGCGCGCTTTCGAGCGACATGGCGATCGATCTTGGGACAGCGAACACGCTGGTCTATGTCAAAGGGCGCGGCATCGTCCTGAATGAACCGTCGGTGGTGGCGACCATCACCACCCGCGGCGGCAAGAAGTCCGTCCGCGCCGTGGGCAACGACGCCAAAATGATGCTGGGCCGCACGCCGGGCAACATCGAAGCCATCCGTCCCATGCGCGATGGCGTCATCGCCGACTTCGAAGTCGCCGAGGAGATGATCAAGCACTTCATCCGCAAGGTGCATAACCGCCGCTCCTTCGCCAATCCCATGATCATCGTCTGCGTGCCGTCCGGCTCCACTGCCGTGGAACGCCGCGCCATCCAGGAATCGGCCCTCTCGGCCGGCGCCCGTCGCGTCTTTTTGATAGAAGAACCCATGGCCGCCGCCATCGGCGCCGGTTTGCCCGTCTCCGAACCCACCGGATCCATGGTAGTGGATATAGGCGGCGGCACCACCGAAGTGGCGGTGCTGTCCCTGGGCGGTATCGTCTATTCGCGCAGCGTGCGCGTGGGTGGCGACAAGATGGACGAAGCCATCATCGCTTATATCCGCCGCCATCAGAATCTGCTGATCGGCGAAGCCAGCTCGGAGCGCATCAAGAAGGAAATCGGCTCCGCCGCGCTGCCGATGGACGGCAATGGCGTGACCATGGAGATCAAGGGCCGCGACCTGCTGAACGGCGTGCCAAAGGAAATCACCATCA
>JAPLPI010000210.1 GCA_026400305.1 Alphaproteobacteria bacterium
TCATCCGTGCCACGCATTCCACTATCCTCGACGCATGTCCGCATCGAATGAATCATCAAATGCCAAAATCTGCGATAGGTTTTTCAACAGCCTGCTAGAGGCGGTCTTTAAGACAAGATTAACCCGGTCGGCCAATCCTCAGCCCCAGACCGCAGAGGACTAGATCATGGCCAGCACGCCCAAGACCACCGATCCACCATCAAGTTCGTGGACAATCCCAATGCGCCGGAACTCTACGCCACGGGCGCCACGGGCTTCTTTGTCTCCAACGGCACTATCTCCATCACCCTGAAATCCATCCGCGCCGACCATGGCGAAAAGCCCGGTCCTATGTCGCGTGTGGTGATGGGGCGTCTGACCATGCCGGCTGCCGGCGCGCAGGGCCTGGCTATTGGCCTGTTCGTTTTCCTGGAAAAGCAGGGCTTCAAGTTCGAGAAGCCGCCGGGCACTTAATAAGCGCGCTCGACGCAGAAGTCCGCGATGTCCGCCAGCGCCCGCTTGATGTCGCTGTCGGGCATGACCTTCAGCGCCGTCTTGGCGGCGTCGGCAAAGCTCCGCGCCAGGGCCATCGTCTCTTGCATCGCCCCGGTCTGCTCGATCAGGGTGATAGCGCGTTCCAAGTCGCGTTCGGTCTGGTTGCCGGTCTCGATCACCCGCTTCCAGAAGGGCACGTCGGCGGCTGCAGCGCGGGCATGGGCCAGGATGATCGGCATAGTCATCTTGGCTTCGCGGAAATCATCGCCCACCGTTTTTCCCATCAGCGCCTGGCGTCCAGAATAATCGAGCGCATCGTCCACCAGCTGGAAGGCTATGCCCAGATTTTCGCCATAGGTGCGCATGCCGGAAACGAAGTCATCGCCTTGGCCTGACAGCAACGCCCCGGAATGGGCGGCCGCCGAAAACAGGGCGGCGGTCTTGGCCGAAACGACTTTGAAATAATGCTCTTCTGTCACCGACAGGTTGTTGGAGGATTTCAGCTGCATCACTTCGCCTTCGGCGATGATCGCAGACGCCCCGGCCAGGATATCGAGCACCGCCAAATTGTCGGTCTCGACCATCAACTGAAATGCGCGGGAGAACAGGAAGTCGCCCACCAGCACCGAAGGCTTGTTGCCCCACATCAGGTTGGCGGAAACCTTGCCGCGGCGAAGCGCGCTTTCGTCCACCACATCGTCATGCAGCAGGGTGGCGGTATGGATGAACTCCACCGCCGCGGCCAGGCGCACATGATGATCGCCAGCATAGCCGCCGACCCTTGCCGCGGCCAACGTCAGCATGGGGCGCAACCGCTTGCCGCCGGAATCGATCAGGTGTTTTGCCAGGTCCGGGATCAGCGCCACGCCGGACGTCATGCGGGCATGGATCAGCTTGTCGGTGGCGGCCATGTCGGTGGCCACCAGGGCATGCAGCCGCTCCACCGGCGAAACACCGGAGGCCGCAGCCTTGTTCTCTTTGAGGTATAGCCCTCCCATCTGAATATAGAATACCGGAGCGTAGGTCCTGCGCCAAGCGCCCCAAAGGGAACAGTGGGCGACAGAAAGGCGCAGTTTGACTATAAATGGGCCATGCGCGCCGTGCTGAAAACCACCGATCCGGTGGTCCTGGATTATGCCGCCAACCTCCTGTCGCAGGAGGGTATCGAATCTGTCGTGTTTGATACCCATGCCAGCGCCATGGACGGAAGCATGGGGTTTCTGCCGCGCAGGCTGATGGTGCTGGACGAGGATTTTGTCCGCGCCGAGACGCTCTTGCGGGCTGCCGTGCCAGAGGCGATGCCCTGATGGCGTTCCTGGATGGCCGCATCATCGCGGCCCAGCCGCAGGACGGGTTCCAGTCGGGCTCGGATGCAGTTTTTCTGGCGGCCGCCGTTCCCGCGCGTGAGGGCGAAAAGGCACTCGAATTTGGATCCGGTTCTGGCGTTGCGAGCCTGTGCCTGGAAGCGCGCGTTCCTGGCGTGGTGATTACAAGCGTGGAGCGCGACCCAGAACTGGCGGCGCTGGCGAACCGGAATGCGCAGGCCAACAAGGCTAAAGCGCATTTCATCAGCGCCGACATTTTCGCTTTGCCGACGGAATTAAAGCGCGACTTCGATCAGGTGTTCGCCAATCCGCCATTCCATGGCGAAGGCCAGGTCTCACCCGATGCGGCCCGCGCCGCCGCCTTGATGGATGATGGCCGGCTGGGGGGCTGGTTGAAGCTGGGCCTGCAGCGCACGGTCTCCGGCGGCTACTTCACGGCCATCCTGCGCGCCGACCGGCTGAACGAGGCGCTGGTGGCGTTGCCGCAAAAAGGTGTCGCCGCCTTTCCGCTCTTCCCCCGCGCTGGCGAGGCGCCCAAGCGGGTGATCGTGCAGGCCCGCAAGAGTTCCCGGGCACCTTTTGCCCTTCTGCCGGGGCTGGTTTTGCATCAGATGGACGGTTCCTGGACCCCCGAGGCGGATGCGGTGTTGCGGCGCGGTGGCGCGCTTGCCCTGTCTGGGGCTCGCCTATAGGTTCCGGCCACTCCCAACAGGCGAGAATCGGTGGCCAAAGCCCGCACCTTTCAGGACCTTATTCTCACCCTGCAAAGCTTTTGGGCGGCCCAAGGCTGCCTGAT
>JAPLPI010000001.1 GCA_026400305.1 Alphaproteobacteria bacterium
AGGGTCTGGTTGGTGAAGGAGGCGCTCATCACGAAGCTGGGATGGCCCATGGCGTTGCCCAGATTCACCAGGCGGCCTTCCGACAGCATGATGATGCGCTTGCCGTCGGGGAATTCGATCTCGTCCACCTGCGGCTTGATATTGTGCCACTTCATGTTCTTGGTGGCCACGATCTGGATCTCGCTGTCGAAGTGGCCGATGTTGCAGACGATGGCGCGGTCCTTCATGGCCCGCATGTGATCTAGGGTGATCACGTCGACATTGCCGGTGGCGGTGACAAAGATGTCGGCCTTGGGCGCGGCGGTTTCCATGGTGACGACTTCATAGCCTTCCATGGCGGCCTGCAGGGCGCAGATGGGATCGATTTCCGACACCATCACGCGGCAGCCAGCATTGCGCAGCGACGCGGCCGAGCCTTTGCCCACATCACCGAAGCCGGCGACCATGGCGACCTTGCCGGCCATCATCACGTCGGTACCGCGGCGGATGCCGTCCACCAGCGATTCCTTGCAGCCATACAGATTGTCGAACTTGGACTTGGTGACGCTGTCATTGACGTTGATGGCGGGGAACAGCAGCTTGCCGTCCTTTTCCATCATATACAGGCGATGCACTCCGGTGGTGGTTTCTTCCGACACTCCCTTGATGCTGGCGGCGATTTCGGCGAACCAGCCCTTGGGCTTTTCCTTCAGCAGGCGCTTGATCAGCGCATAGAAGACTTCTTCTTCTTCATTTTCCGGCTTTTCCAGGAATGCGACATCGCCCATTTCGGCGCGCAGGCCATGATGCACCAGCATGGTGGCGTCGCCGCCATCGTCCAGGATCATGTTGGGATAGCCGCCGCCATGCCATTCGAACAACTTGGCGGTGTAGTCCCAGTAATCCTTCAGGCTCTCGCCCTTGACGGCGAACACCGGGATGCCGGCCGCGGCGATGGCGGCGGCGGCATGGTCCTGGGTAGAATAGATGTTGCACGACACCCAGCGGATGTCGGCGCCCAGCGCCTTCAGGGTCTCGATCAGCACGGCGGTCTGGATGGTCATGTGCAGCGAGCCGGCGATGCGCGCGCCCTTGAGCGGCTGCTTGGCACCATAGGCCTCGCGGATGGCCATCAGACCTGGCATTTCGGTTTCGGCGAGGTCGATTTCCTTGCGGCCGAAGGCGGCAAGCGACATGTCTTTGACGATGTAATCGTTGAACGTGGTCATGGTGTCCTCGGCAGGCGCGGCTTGGGCGCGAACGGGTCGGCGATCGGTCGATCTCGGCGATGTTCAGTTCCTTGCGGCCCCAGTCGGCCAGGGTGATGTCCTTGACGATGTAGTCGCTGAAAGCGGCCATGAAACGATTCCCGTGGATTTCGTGCGTGCCTATAGCAGCCGGGCCGGGACGGGGCAAGAAACATATAAAGAAATACGCATATGATGATGCGGGGCGCGGAAAGACAGCCTTTTAAGGGTCCTCCACCCTGTATCCCGCCTTGCGCAGCAGGGCCGAAACGCCCTTGGGCCCCGTCAAATGGCCGGCGCCCACAGTGACGAAGAAGACATGCTTTTCCTTCAACATGGCTTCGATCTGGGGCACCCAGCGCTGGTTGCGATCGTCCAGCAGCAGCTTGCGGGCTTTGGGGAACTGGTCGAGGTCGCCATTGATCAACTCGTCCAGCCTGGCCTGGTCGCCATTGGCCCAGGCGGTGACCATGGGCCGGATACCGGCCGAGACATCGCGCAGGTCCGCCAAGCCGGCCTCGAATTCCTCCAGCTCCAGCGCGGGGTCGTCTGGCGCCAGCAGGGCGAACTGGTCGGCGATGGTTTCGAAATAGTGGACGGGCTTGTGATTTCGCACGGCGCTTTCCATCAGCACGCTGTCCACGCCGTTGCTGGAGGCATAGTGGAGCTTGCTGATCTGGGTGAACATCAGCTGGATACCGGCCAGCCAGGGCCGCTCGCGGTCCACGCCGGCGGCGTCCAGCCCAGAGGATTTCACCGCCACGTCATAGTCGGCGCGGAACTTGGGATGCAGCAGGTCGCGCAGCTTCTGGTCCGGCGGCAGTAAGCCGTTCTTCTGGATCAGGCCCTGCAATTCGATGACCGCGGAGGCGTCCTCGGACACTTCAAAGACGAAAATATCGGCGCGCGACAGCGCCATGTTGATGGGAGCGCTGTGCCACCGCACATGGGGCGGCAGCACATGGATCGAACCCAGCAGGTAAACCTCACCGGCTTCGCCCGTCACATGCCACAGCGCCGGATGGGCCAGGGTTCCGGGCAGGGATGGCTGCACGGTCTGTGCGCCAGCAAGGGAAAGCGTGGCCAGCAGCGCTAAAATCGCAGCTGCGAATTTCGTCATCATTCCAAGCACAGCGCTCCGGCTGCGATCACCAGCACCGAGACGATCCGGCGGGTAGTCAGCTTTTCGCCGAAGAATATGCGCCCCAGCAGTACCGCGAACAACACGCTGGTCTCGCGCAAGGCTGACACCGAACCCATCGGCGCGACGGTCATGGCGAAGATGACGATGCCGTAAGCCAGCAC
>JAPLPI010000138.1 GCA_026400305.1 Alphaproteobacteria bacterium
GCCCCGTTGACAATTTGTCCGCCAAACCCGAGCCTACCGTGCAAAAGCGGGCACAAGCCCGTATGGGCTGGAAAACGGGTGTCCTCATGAAAATGCGCAATTCCTTCATCGCCATCTCCATGGCTTCGCTGCTGTGCTGCGGCGCCACCTTCGCCCAAGCCCCGGCCGGGCTGACAGAGGGCAATCCGCCCATGAGCCAAAACCTGCGCAACGCGCTGGCGCCGCCGCCCCCCCTGCCGCCGCTAGTGATCGCACCCGCCAGCAATGAATGGCTGACCTGGGGCTATGACCAGGAACGCACCGGCTGGAACCGCGCCGAGACCACGCTGTCACCCAGGAATGTCGGCAGGCTGAAGCCGCTCTGGTCCACCCAGCTGTCGATCAAGTTCGACAAGTATGTCCTGTCCACCACCACCTCGCCCATCGTTGTGTCGGGTGTCGCCACGCCGTCCGGTCCCGCCGACATCATCTTCATCCTAGGCGCCGACGACACGCTGTTCGCGCTGGATGCGGGCAGCGGCAAGCATATCTGGAGCAAGAGCTTCCCCAATCCACACAAATCCACCGCGCCCGTCCGCGATTGGCTGTGCCCCAAGACCGTCAACACCACGCCCACCATCGACAAGGCGCGCGGCATCGTCTTCTTCCTGACCGGCGACGGCATGCTGCGCGGGGCGAACCTTGTCGATGGCGCCGAGCGGCTGACTCCCACGCCCATGACCGCGCCATTCGCGCGCGCCTGGAGCCTGAACCTGATCGACAATGTGCTGTATTCGCCGTCGGGCCGCGCCTGCGGCGAGATCACCGACAAGTCGAGCATCGAGTATTCCGCTGCCATGTCGGGCCTGCGCCGCGCCGGCGCCGGTCCCCTGCTGGACGCCAGCGCGCTGAACGCCGCCGATGTCAGCGACCTGTCCCGTCCTGTGGTCACCCACTTCTTCACGAGCGGCGCGCGTCCGGCGGCGCCCTGGGGCCGGGGCGGCGTGGCGCGCGCGCCCGGCGGCGTGATCCTGGAAACCAGCGACGGCCGCTATGATCCGGCCGCTGGCGATTTCAGCGAAAGCATCCTCAAGCTGGCGCCGCGCGCCGCGCGCCTGATGGACAGTTACACCCCGTCCAACTGGATGGACAATCTGATGCACGACCTGTCGGGATCGGCCTCGCCGGCGGTGTTCAACTTCGCCGGCAAGACCATCGCGGCGGTGTCGCAGAAGGAAGCCGTGCTGCGCCTGTTGGACACCAACAATCTGGGCGGCGCCAATCACATGACGCCCTTGTTCCAGTCGCCCAAGCTTGGCAATGACGAAAAGACCGGTACCGATCCGGGGCGCGGCGTGTGGGGCGCGATCTCCAGCGCCGAAGTGAACGGCAAGCGCTATCTGTACTTCCCGATACAGGGCCACCCGTCCAAGGACGCGCCCACATTCCCCAACACCAACGGTCCTATTCCCAACGGCACTATCATGGCGTTCGAAGTGGTGAATGATGCCGGCAATATCTCCGCAGTGCCGGCCTGGACGGGTAACGACATGATCATGCCCGATCCGCCGGTGGTGGCGAACGGCGTGGTGTATGCACTGTCTACCGGCGGCCAGGCGCTGCAGAACGGCGCCAAGCCGGGTGACCCGCGCATGCCCTATGACGTCAGCGCGGTGCTGCGTTCCACGCCGGTCAGCAGCATGACGCTCTATGCGTACGATGCGCAGAGCGGCAAGCAACTGTGGAACAGCGGCAAGACGCTGACCGATTGGGTGCACTTCAGCGAACCGGTTGTGGCGCTTGGTAAAATTTTTGTTGTCTCACACGACGGACATGTCACCGCGTTTGGGCTCAAGAAATAAGCACACACAGCGAATAGGAAGATTGATTAATATTTTCAGTGGCTTGCGCGCATTCCGCGCGGGCCTACCTCTTGTGCACGTCTTGCACGAACAAGGACGACCACAGGAGAAGAACGCCATGAAAAAGTTGATCATCGCCGCGAGCATCGCCCTGTTCTCCGCCTCCGCTTTCGCCGCCAACACCAGTGTCCCGCAGCAGACTGCGATGGACACCAGTACGCAGCAGAAGCACACCTACAGCGTCATAAGCCAGGAAGGCCGTGAAGGCGCCATTACCAAGCGCAACGCGCGCATGCAGCGCAACGAAATGGACCGCAGCGACAACGCCAAGAAGTCCTGGGCCGGTTCGGCGCATTACTACTAAGATCGTTTGATCAACGACAAAGGCTCGCGAGGCGACACATGGGCCTTTTTCTTTTGCGACACTTTGCGACAAGGCCGGGGCACGACACGCACCACGCGCCTTCCGACACGCTGTCACAAAGATTTGTTCTCTGGACCTTGGCAGGCGGGCTGCCGGCGACATTCTGTTACAAATTAGAATGCCTCCAAGTCTTCACCTCCTGCTCCCGCGGGAGAAATCTTGGTCTTGACCTCGCGTCCGTCCGGCGCTCCACCTTAAGGATACAGCCATTACGGACGGTCGGACCGGCTCGGGTGCCCCCCACGTTGAACCATCAGTGCGGCCACCCTTCTCAGCCCCGAAGTCAGGGAACTCTGAAATGCGCGGAGAAGTACCTTGCATGGCAGGTAGCGTGAGGTACACAAGGCCTTCGGGCGACCAGTATACCTGTGACTTCACCAGCGTACCCAGGGATATAAAAAGGGTGCAGTGCGACAAAGCTTTACAGCTTGGGCCTTGCCTAGCGGCCCCCGACCGCCATATTTGCGGGAGCGGGATCGGTATCAGGCCCTTAAGAGATAGAATTTATAGTCCGCGGCGGGGCCGCCCCATTTTGGCAAAGAGAGTTCAATGAAGTCCTTGTTTCCTGGTGCCACTGCAAGAGACGGCGCAAAAAGAAAATCTCGACATCGCCATTTACGCCGCCCGCGTGCTGCAGGCCGAAGCCAATGACGGCGTAGCGCTGGCGGCACTGTTTCCCACCCTGGGCGGCCCCATCGGCGTCAACCGCAGTGGCGGCAATTCTGCCATTCCGCGCGCCCGCAATGCCTTCACCGCCGGACTGACCGCGCAGTACCAGCAGGGCTTCTTCGGCACCCAGTATCTAGACCTGAGGGCATCCCGCGAAGATTTGCGCGCCGAGCGTTACGCCGCCGCGGTAGTCGGCATCTCCACCGCAGCCCAGGTGGCCGACGAATATTTCAGCGTGCTGGCGTTCCGCGAACGCATCGCCATCGCCAACGCCAACATCGCAGCCGCCAAGCGCATCCTGGCCATCACCCAGGCCAAGGTGAACAGCGGTGTGTCCTCCAACCTGGACCTGGCCGAACAGCAGGCCCTGCTGGCGCAGCAGGAATCCACCCTGCCCGGCCTGATCGAAAGTGAAAAAGAACGCCGCTATGCGCTGGCGATCGTGCTGGGCCGCGCGCCGGAAGGTTACGACATCAAGGCGCAAAACCTGGACGGCATCACCCCGCCCATGGTGCAGCCCGGCATGCCGTCGGAACTCTTGCTGCGTAATCCCTCTATCGCCCAGGCCGAAGCCAATCTCTATTCGGCCCATGCCAATGTGGATGCGGTACGCACCCTGTACTTCCCCTCGCTCAGCCTGACCAGCAGCGCCGGCTACGGCCCGGTGTCGCAGCTATCTAACCTGTTCAATCCGGCGGGCTTTGCCTTCAGCATCGGCGCATCTATCCTCCAGAGCATTTTCGATGGCGGCCGCATCCATGCCGAGAACGATCTTGCACAGGCGCGTCAGCAGGAACTGGTGGCCACCTATCGTAAGACCGTCTTTACCGCCTTCAGCGACGTGGAAAGCGCGCTAGGCACGGTGAAAAGCACCACCGACCAGCTGGCGCTGGTGGAAATCCAGGTCAAGGCCGATGCCGAAGCCTTCCGCATCTCCGAGCTTCAGTATCGCGAAGGCACCATCGATATCGTTTCGCTGCTGAACAACCAGCAGCTGCTTTTCAACGCCCAGCAGTCGCTGGTGCAGACCAAGCTGGCACGCCTGGAAGCCAGCCTGGCGCTTTACAATGCGCTGGGTGGCGGCTGGGAACAGAAGGCTTCCGACGAAACCTACAAGAACCAGCTCGACTGGTGGCCGCTGTAAGGGCGCCATCACCGCAATAAAAAAGGGCGCCCTTGCGGCGCCCTTTTTGTTTCAGCGGAGGTTTCCCGCCACCGGCTTGGCCTTGTACGGCGCATCGAGATACGCGACCACGTCGTCCGACAATTGGATCTGCGCCGCCGCGATGGCGTCTTCCAGATGGCTCATCTTGGAGGCGCCGATGATGGGCGCAGTAATGCCCTTGGCCAGCAGCCAGGCGGTTGCAATCTGGGCGTTGTTCTTGCCGTGCTTTTTCGCCGTCTCTTCGACCCGGCGCAGCGTCTCCATGTCGTTGTCGTCGAACGGCATGTCCAAGATGTTGTCGCTCTTGGCGCGGGGGCTATGCTTGTCCAGAGCGTTGAGATGGCTGCGGGCCAGAAAGCCGCGCGCCAGCGGGCTCCACGGGATCACGCCCACGCCCTGGTCGCGGCACAAGGGCAGCATGTCCCGCTCTTCCTCGCGGTACACCAGATTGTAAAAATTCTGCATGGAGACGAATTTCGTCATGCCCATCCTGTCGGCGGCGGCCAGGTACTTGGCGAACTGCCAGGCATGCATCGACGAGGCGCCGATATAGCGTGCCTTGCCAGCTTTCACGACATCGTGAAGCGCCTCGACGGTCTCCTCCACCGGGGTGTGATGATCGAAGCGATGGATCTGGTAGAGATCGACATAATCCATGCCCAGACGCTTCAGCGAGTCATCGATGGCATGCAGGATGTGCTTGCGCGACAGGCCGCCATGGCGGCCATCCACCGGGAAGAACACCTTGGTGGCCAGCACGTAATCCTCGCGCTTGGCGGCATAGTCCTTCAGCGCCCGCCCCACCACTTCTTCGGAAGCGCCATTGGAATAGATGTCGGCGGTGTCGAAGAAAGTGATGCCCGCTTCAAGGGCGCGCTTGATAAAGGGGCGGCTAGCCTGTTCGTCCAGCACCCAGTCGCGCCATTTGGGGCTGCCATAGGTCATGGTCCCCAGGCAGATGCGAGAAACTTTCAGGCCGGTATTGCCGAGGCGGACTTGTTCCACACGCATCTCCCAAAGAATGGAAGAAGCGTTTTAGAAGCCGAAGAGAGGAGCCGCAATACTTTGCAGCAGGCTTTCGAACTTCAGCGGCCCGGTGGTCACCGCCAGGTTGATGCAGCTCTCGCCGGGATCTGCGACGACATTGTGGGGCATGCCATCTTCCCTCATCTGCAGGTCTCCGGGACCGTAACTCCCGGTCACATCGGTGTAACCGCCCTGCAGCACCACGGTGAATTCGCTGCCGTGATGGCTGTGCGCCCCGCTGTCAGCGCCGGGCACACACTTGAGCAGGCGAGCGGTGACATTGCCGCGCTTGAAAAGCGGCGCATAGGACAGGCGCTGGCCCATTTTGCGCCAGCGCACGATGGAAAGATCGCCGCCGATATAGGCGCGCAACGGCGCCGGCGTGCCGTCACGGCTGGCGACCCGCCTGGGGCGTTCATACGGCGTCACCGAGCCCAGCCGCGCCAGCACATTGTCCAGAGCGCCTTCGTCCAGCGGCGCGGGCGGCAATTCCTGCAGCAGCGCGCCGCCGAGACACTCCAGCTTCTTGCTGCGCAACCGGCAGATGGCGCAGTAGGTCATGTGGGTGGCGACGATCAGGCTCAGCGCCTCATCGGCGGCGCCGGCTGCATAGGCCAGGAGCAGTTCTTCGCCGGGATGGTGATGGATCATTCCGCGTCTCCCAGCGCACGCTTGAGACGCGACATGGCCAG
>JAPLPI010000240.1 GCA_026400305.1 Alphaproteobacteria bacterium
CTGGAACCATCCCGCGGCATTGCGCTGATCGCCAAGTTGCGGCGCACCAGCGAGTGCGGTGCGGCCGAGACGTTGCTGGTGGACATGGCTGTTCTGAAATCGCACGGCCTGCCCGTGCTGGAAGACCTGGCCAAGGCCGGCTGCGAGATCCGCGGCGACGAAGCGGTGCGCGCCGTCTATCCCGCGGCCAAGCCCGCCACCGAGGCAGACTGGAAGACCGAATATCTGGATGCAATCATCGCCGTGCGGGTGGTGGATGGACTGGAGCAGGCCATTCAGCATATCGAGCATTACGGCTCCCATCACACTGACACCATCGTGACCGAGGATCAGGCCGCCGCCGAAACCTTCATGAACAGCGTCGACAGCGCCATCGTGTTGTGGAACGCCTCCACCCAGTTCGCCGATGGCGGCGAGTTCGGCATGGGCGCGGAAATCGGTATCGGTACCGGCAAGATACATGCCCGCGGTCCGGTCGGCGCCGAGCAGCTCACCACCTTCAAGTATGTGGTGCGCGGGACAGGCCAGACCCGCTCATGAAGATCCATCCTTGAGCTGGATCCGGCCACCCGGCCCCATCGCAGATGGCATGCGCATCGGCCTGCTGGGCGGATCGTTCGATCCGGCGCATGGCGGGCATCTCTATGTCAGCGACATCGCGAAAAATGCGCTCAAGCTGAATTATGTCTGGTGGCTGATATCGTCAGGCAATCCGCTCAAGCCCCCGCCCGATGCGCTGGCGGTGCGGCTGAAGCGGGCGCGCCTGCTGGCCCGCGACCAACGCATCATTGTCACCGGGATCGAGCAGTGCCTACGAACTCGTTACACCATCGACAGTGTCATGGCCCTCAAGCGACGTTTCCCCCATGTCACCTTCATCTGGCTGATGGGCAGCGACAATCTGGAACAATTCTCCCGCTGGTGGCGCTGGCGGGATATCGCCGCCCAGCTGCCCATTGTTGTGGTGCGCCGGCCGGGTTCCGTGCTGGCGTCCCTCAATGCGCCCCTGGCAAGGCGACTGGGCATGGCCCGCAGCCTGGGGCCAGCACCATCCTTGCTGGTGCTGGACGGGCCGCGATCCCGCGAAAGCTCGACCGCGCTTCGGGCCCGTGGTGCTGCCGCCGAGGCCATGCTAAACTGGACTCCCTGACCGCAAAGGACTTTTCCCCTGAAAGCCGTGAAGAAGAAGACCAAGAAAGCCGCCGCCAAGAAGCCCGCAAAAAAGTCGGTCAAAAATCCCGCCGCCAAACCGGTCAAGAAGCCTGCTGCCAAGCCCGTGCCCAAGAAGGCTGCGGCGGCGACAGAAAGCGATTTGCTGAAGCGCATCCTGGTATCGCTGGATGACGACAAGGCCGTGAATATCGTCACCATAAACTTGGAAGGCCGCTCGGCGTTGTGCGATGCCGCTGTGGTCGCGAGCGGCCGGTCTTCGCGCCATGTCGCCGCCATGGCCGAGCATCTGGCGCGCAAGCTGAAGGAGGGCGGTTACGGCACGCGCCCGATCAGCGGCGCGGGGCAGGGTGACTGGGTGCTGGTGGATGCCGGCGATGTGATCGTGCATCTGTTCCGCCCGGAAGTGCGCGAGTATTACGACCTGGAAGGCATGTGGTCGGTCGGCACGCGTAAGTAATGCGTCTCTGGATTTACGCCATCGGACACATGCGCGGCACGCCGGAAGGCCAGCTGTGCGAGGACTTCTGCGACCGCGCCCGCAAGATGGGCCGCAACATGGGTTTCACCGCCGTGGCGCTGGAGGAATTGGCCGTGTCCAAGCATCGCGATCCTGCCATGCGCATGAAAGATGAAGCCGAACGCCTGTCGGCGCGGCTCCCCGAGGGTGCCCATCTGGTGCTGCTGGATGCGCGGGGCAAGGGCATGACATCCGAGGATTTCGCCGAAATGCTGGGCTCGCTTCGCGATGTCGGTACCAAGGACCTGGCCTTCGTGATCGGCGGTCCTGACGGGCTGGCGGCGTTGCCGGGCAAGAAGGCGGGCCGCAGCCTGGCGTTCGGCCCCCAGACCTGGTCGCATCTGCTGGCGCGCGCGCTGCTGACCGAGCAGGTGTACCGCGCTCTCACCATCCTGGCGGGGCACCCGTACCACCGGGCATAACGAAACGGCCCGCGCAGCTAGGACTGTGCGAGCCGTTGATGTCCTGTTGGAGACAGGTTTTACGAATTCGAAGAGCAGATATTCTCGTGAATGGAGCAGTCGCTGGCGCCTGACGCCTGGCACTGTTCCATGGCGGTGGCGGTGACCTGGTCACGGCCCTGTACCAGGAACGAAGCATTGTGTTCGACGCTGATCGCCAGCGCGCCACAATTGTCCTTCAATGTGACCTTGACCACGCAGTCATTGCTGCCGTCGGCCTTGTTGCATTCGCTGATCGAGTGCTTGTAGGCGGCGATCGGATCGGGATAGCCCCAGGCCCCGCCATAGGTCAGCGAGGAATCCGACATGGCGATGGCGCCATAGGGACCCAGCTCCGGCTTTCGGAGAAATTTCCAGTAAGCCACGCCGCCCAGCACCAGCAGCGCCACAAGCAGCATGATCGTCAATGATGTTCTGCGATCGCCATACATGGGCAACCCTTCTCCTTGGTAATGTCGGTATGTTCCTTTCAAGCGCTGTGCCAGCGCAAAGCGGGGCTGCGGGCCCAAACCAGCGCTCAAGCGGTACAAGCCGAGACGGCTAAACCCTTCCTTAACCATGATAGGGGATGGTTGTGTGTCGCAGTGGGACAAATCCCATGGAAATCAAAGGCCCCGGCCGCGTCGAGACGTCGGCCATCAAACGTAAGGCGCCCGCAGGGGCACCCAGTTCGGGCTTCGCTGTGTCGGAAGCCCCGGAAAGCCATGGCCAGATCGTGGCCGGTCCCGGCCCTATCGCGGCGCTGGATTCCATCCTGATGCTCCAGGGCATGGGCGATTCCATGCAAGGCAAACGCAAGTGCGTCGCCCATGCCGAACAGCTGCTGGACCTGCTGGATTCGGTCCGCGCCGGTTTGCTGGCCAGCGAAATTCCGCGCGCCACATTGAACAAGCTGGCCGCCGCGATGACCCGCCGCCACGAAGCCTTTGCCGATCCCGCGCTGCAGGACGTGCTGGACCAGATCGAACTGCGCGCCCATGTTGAGCTCGCCAAGCTAGAGCAGCTCGACAAGCGCGTCGCCTAAAGTCCCAGGAAGGGCTCAAATCACCTGAAGATCATGCGCTTGCCGTCGAAGGTCTGGGTTCCCCTCATGGCTTTCATCCGCTCAGTGGTCATGACTTTTTCCATCACGGCATCACGGCTGACGCGGGATTCATAGACGATCCAGGAAAACACCACGATCTCGCTCTCCTTGGCCTGCACAGTGCGGGGGAAGGAGGTCAGGGTGGCATAGGGCACATCCTCGCCGATGCATTCCACCGAGGTTAGGGCGCCATGTTCCTTCCAGACCTGGGCGCACAGGCGCGCCAGCGTCTTGTATTCGGCAAGCTTGTCCGGCCGGTACCGGGATCACAAAACTACCGACATAGGCCATGGCGTTACCCCGCCAGGTTCCGTCACAGGACGATCCTAGCGTTGCCGTCCCGACCGTGCGCGTGAAATAAAAAAGCCGGCTCGAAAGCCGCCCTTTTCAATTGTTTGTAACCGGGATCAGACTTCCAGCAGCAGGCGCTGCGGATCTTCCAGGGCGTCCTTAACCTTGACCAAGAAGGTCACGGCCTCGCGGCCGTCCACGATGCGGTGATCGTAGGACAGCGCTAGGTACATCATGGGGCGGATCTCGATCTTGTCGCCGATCGCCATGGGTCGGGGCTGTATCTTGTGCATTCCAAGGATGCCAGACTGGGGCGAATTCAGGATGGGCGTGGACATCAGCGAGCCGAACACGCCGCCATTGGTGATGGAGAATGTGCCGCCCTGCAGCTCTTCCAGCTTCAGCTTGTTGTCGCGGGCGCGCATGCCAAAATCGGCGATGGCCTTTTCGATGCCGGCCAGCGACAGCTGGTCGGCGCCCTTCACAACCGGCACCACAAGCCCGCGCTCGGTCGAAACTGCGATACCGATGTCGTAGTAATTCTTGTAGACGATGTTATCGCCTTCGATCTCGGCATTGACGTTGGGCAGGTCCTTCAGCGCCGCCACGACGGCCTTAGTGAAGAAGCCCATGAAGCCCATCTTCACGCCATGCTTCTTCTCGAAGCTGTCCTTGTAGGTGGCGCGCAGGCCCATCACCGCCGTCATGTCCACCTCGTTGAAGGTGGTGAGCTGGGCGGCGGTGTTCTGAGATTCCTTCAGGCGCAGGGCGATGGTCTTGCGCAGCCGGGTCATTGGCACGCGTTCCTCGCGCGCTTCCTTGTGGCGCGGGCCGGCGGGAGCGGCGGCGACGGGCGCCGGCGCGGAGGCGCGCGACGCCAGTGCGCCCAGCATGTCACCCTTGGTCACGCGGCCATCCTTGCCGGTGCCGGCGACGGACGACACGGCGATGCCGGTTTCCTCGGAAATACGCTTGGCTGACGGCATGGCCGGCGCATCCGTCTTCGGAGCGGCCGGCGCCAGCGCGGCGGGCTTGGGAGCTTCTGTCTTGGGGGCCGCAGCCTTCGGCGCGGGCGCGGAGCCCGCCTTGCCTTCGGCGATGGCGCCCAGCAGGGCGCCAACCGCGACGGTGCTGCCGGCCTGGGCGGCGATGGATTCAA
>JAPLPI010000099.1 GCA_026400305.1 Alphaproteobacteria bacterium
CGCTGGACGCGGTGCTGCGCAAGTTCATGGCCAAGCCCCTGGCGCCGCACAAGGCCGGCACCGCCAGCGAGATTTTGCTGCTGGGAGCCTGTGAACTTCTGATCCTGAAAGTCGCGCCCCATGCCGCGGTGGATGCTGCCAACGAGTTGGCGGCGCAGGATTCCAAGGCGGTGCATTTCAAGCCGCTGATCAATGCGGTGCTGCGCAAGGTCGCCAAGGAAGGCGAAGCGGTATTGTCGGGCCTGGACCGTGAACGCCTGTCCACCCCCGACTGGCTGTGGGCGCGCTGGGCGGCGCAGTATAGTGCCGGCACGGCGCGGGTCATCGCGCGGGCGCACCAGCAAGCAGCACCTGTCGATATCGTGCTGAAATATTCCACTGCCATTTTCCCACCCAGCGAGGAATTGTTCGGCGCCGTCCGGCGGCTGAACGAGTCCGGCCGCATCGACGAACTGCCGGGCTTTACCGAAGGCGACTGGTGGGTCCAGGACGCCGCCGCGACCTTGCCCGCACTTTTGCTGGGCGATGTCGCGGGCCAGAGCGTGATCGACCTGTGCGCCGCACCGGGCGGCAAGACCCTGCAGCTGGCGGCGCGGGGCGCAAAGGTGACTGCCGTGGAGATCGATGCGGCTAGGGCCAAGCGCATCCGTGAAAATCTGGCGCGTACCAAGCTGAAGGCCGAGATCATCCAGGCCGATGCGCGTGACTTTGAAGGCTGCGCACCCTTCGTGCTGATCGATGCGCCCTGCACCGCCACCGGCACCATCCGCCGGCATCCCGACCTGCCTTGGATCAAGGGCGCAGCTGACGTGACGGTGTCCGCCGGCGCGGCTTACGAAATTCTTGAAAGCGGCTCGCGCATGGTGGCGCCGGGCGGTACGTTGGTCTTTGCGGTATGCTCACTGGAGCGCGAGGAAGGCGAAGAGCAGATCGCGGCTTTCCTGTCCGGCCATCCAAAATTTTCGCGGCGGCCGATCACGGCGCAAGAAATTTTTGGACATGCCGACTGGATCACGCCGGACGGCGACCTGCGCACCCTTCCCTGTTACCTGCCTGGCGGCATGGACGGGTTTTATGCCGCGCGGCTCAAGAGATCAGAGGCGGCCTAGCGCGTACGCGATGGTGAGATAGACCTTGCCAGTATCGGCTGACAGCAAGGTCGAGGTCAGCAGACCTCCGCCATCACCCTCGCGGGCGTGCGCCAGCAAATTCTCGAACTCCGCCAGATAGGCATCGGCCGCGTTATGGAAGCGCTTGTCGTCCCGGTAGAGATGGGTAATGCGGTCCACCGCGGTATCGTCAATCGTGTCGGCCAGACGGCGCGCGAACACGGCGCGGTCGCCCGCCAGGTAACGCTTCCAGTCCTCATCGCCCGGCTGGGTGTCGTCCAGCGCCGACAGGTCAATCGCCATGTCGGCCAGCGCCAATTGCAGTGCGCCCAGGATTGCGGCGGTATCCAGGCCCTGACGCTCGGACTTGGATTGCGGCGGGCGGATGTCTCTTTCCTGTTCGGCCGCGGCCAGCAGGGTTTTCATTTCCCAGGTCTTGCCGCTGCCGCCACTGTTCTCGACCGGCGTGCGATTGGTCAGCTTACGCGCCAGGCCTTTCAGGCCGTCGCCTTCGGCTTCCGCCGCCGGCTTCATCGGCCCGCCCATGTCGGGCGCCGTCACCTTGGCCATCGAACGCGTATGCAAGGTCAACATGGTGCGCGCCGACAGGTCGAGGATCTGTTCGGTCTCGGTCGCCATCATCTGGCGCACCCGGCGCGCCTCTTCCTGCGCCAGGCCGGGCAGCCGAATGATGTGCTTTTCGACCTCCCGGGTGGTTTCCGAGAGCAGGCTGCGGATCTTACCGGCTTCGGCGCTCATCTCGCCCGATGCGCGCAGCAGCCGCTCGCATTCGGCCATTGCCTCGCCCGCCAGCAGGCGCGCGTTATGCTTGGCCTGGGCGGCGCTTTCGCTGATCAGGGTCTGTGCGCCCGTGCCCGCATCCTTCAACGATGCCGACAGCGCCCCCAGCACGGCGGTGGCCGCTTCGCTGGTTTCCTTCAACCGTTCGGCCTCGCGCGCGAAGGCACCGGTCAATTGCGCCGCGCGGCTCGCGGCATTAGCCATGATCAGTTCCAAGTGACGTTCGGCATCGCCGGTCAGCATCTCGAACTTGCGCGCTTCCCCGCTCAACGCCTCGATGGCGTTTTCTATGCCGGTGCGCTGCCCGGAAAGCGCGGATTCGAAAATCTCGCTTTCATCTTTCAGGCGCTGCACCAGTTCGCCCATCTGGGCCCGGTGTTTTTCCTGGCGCGCCAGCACGAATTCGGCGCGGCCCATGGCAGCATCAGAGACTTCCTCGATGCGCGCCGCCTGGGCTTCCAGCGACTTAGCCGCTTCCAGCGGCGCTTCGGCGGCGGCGGTGATGGCGGAGCGGAAACCAGCGGACTGCACGTCCAGCGACTGTGTCGCCATCTTAAGGGTGCCTTCGGCCGATTCCATCATGGCCCTCAGCTGGGCGGTGCGCCCCGCCATGCTTTCGCTGGCGCGGCCAGCCGCGTCATTCAGCGTGTCGCCAAGGGATTCAATGCGGGCGCTTTCCTGGTTCAGGCGGGCGGCGATGGTGTCGCCGCGCACCTGGGCGCGGGCACCCGCGTCATCGAGGGTGGAAATCTGTTTTTCCAGTACCGCTTCCAAGGTGCGCATGCGCTGGAAGGCGACATCCAGACCGGTGTTCAGGCCGTCCAGTTCGCGGCGCACCGCGCGCGCCAGCCGCGCGGCATTGTTGGCGGGGGCTTCATCGATGGCGAACAATCGCTCGCTAGCCACCAGCAGCGCGCGAGTGGCATCGGTCATGGCCACGCTGCGCGACAGCGCGGTGGCGAAAGCCGCGAAAAGGAAGGGCGGCAGCAGTACGCCGGCGATGCAGGCGGCCTTGGTGGCCAGGGTCAGATGGGCTAGGCCTTGCGGGCCCAGGAAGCCCCAGATGAAGGCGCTGGAAACCCCGATCCAGAACAGGGACATCAGGATGCCGCCCGACAAGGCGAACATGCCAAAACGGCTGGGCCCCAGGCGGGGAATGAGTGCGGGCGCCGCCGCGGGGGCGGCGGGCTTGGGCGCTTCCGGTTTTTCCAGGAGGGCGGGCTGCCCGAACGATCTGGCCATGACTTAACCCAGCTTCTTTCTCTCTTATTTCAAGCACATTTTTGACGGTCTGGCGAGGATTCCCCCCTCAAAAGCCCGCATTAACGCGGCTTTAGCGGGGGTAGCGTAGGATGGCTGGGCCTAATTCCGGATGCTGCTATGGCCAACGCGCTCGTCGATCTGTCCCACCTCGCCCGCTACACCGGCGGCAACAAGATCTTGAATACCGAGATCCTGAAGCTGTTCGACGGCCAGGTAAGCGAGATGGTCGGCCAGCTTTTGGTTGTGCTGGAGCAGCGCGATGCCCGCAAGTGGCGTGAAGTCACCCACACCATCTAAGGGCGCGGCGCGCGGCGTCGGTACCTTTTCCATGGGCGAAGCCGCAGCCGATGCCGAGCCGGTCGATCCCATCACCAATCCCGACCCCGCCATCCAGGTGATTGAAGCATTGCGCGTCGAAGGCGAAGCCGTGCAGGCTTTCATCGCCGACTATCTAGCCGCTTAAAAACAGGCCCTTCAGCGCTTATCGAACGCTTTGAACTCGTGCGAAATGCTGGCTTCGATCAGCGCCCGCCATACTGGTTCAGCGATGTCCGGACTCAGGCCCACCTTGCGGCCTTCGTCGATCACCTTGGCCACCAGATGCTCGATCCGGGCCGGATCGCGCACCTGGTCACGCCCGGTTTTCAGCTCGGCCGCCCGTTCGATATATGTCTGGCGCACCGCCAAAAGCGCCACCATCCGCGCATCCAGCATGTCGATGGTTTCCCGCAGCTCCGGCATGGAAACGCAGGCATGGGCCATCTTCAGGGGGGCGTCATTTTGCATCGCTCCGCTATTATAGGCGGGGGTTGTTGGCTTGGCCATTTTCACATTATTAGGTGCGACGTTTTCCCAGAAAATACATGAAGTTAGGTGTGGATTACCAGATGACCGCTGCCGCCATTGAAACCGACGTCGCCATCATTGGCGCAGGCCCCATCGGCCTGTTCGCCGTTTTCGAGGTGGGGCTTTTGGATCTGAAGTGCCACCTGATCGACATTTTGGATCGCCCTGGCGGCCAGTGCACCGAGCTGTATCCGGAAAAGCCGATCTACGACAT
>JAPLPI010000109.1 GCA_026400305.1 Alphaproteobacteria bacterium
TGATGGCGTGCTGCTTGTCTTCCGCCAGACGCGCTTCGATCGCCGCAGCGTCCACGCCATGCCGCCAGTCGCCCACGATGAACTCGGGCACCAGCCCCAGACGCTTGGCGAGGCTCTGCCACAGTGTGGCGAACTGGCCGGTTTCATACATCACGATGTGATCGCCCGGGCTGAACAGATTGACCAATGCCGCTTCCCAGGCGCCGGTGCCCGAAGAGGGATAGATCATCACCGGATGCTGGGTCTTGAAGATGCGCTTGATGCCTTGGGTAAGCTTGAAGCCCAACGCGCCAAACTCGGGCCCGCGATGGTCGATGGTGGGCAGGCTGAGCGCGCGCAGGATGCGGTCGGGCACCGGGCTGGGGCCGGGGATTTGTAGGAAATGGTTGCCGGTGAGATGGAAATCGAGCGTGAGCATTGTACCCTGCGAATTTTGTGTTCTTTATCAAAAATGCTAGGATTTACAGAAGAAAATTGCAAACGAAGAGCGGGCGCCTCCGCCGCGCAAGGCCTTATTTCCTGTGTTGAACAAACCCATTTCTGGCGCAGCCTCCAACGAAACTACCAACGCGCTTTCGCGTCGTCTTGCGACCGAAACCGAAGGTGAAGTGCTGTTCGATGATGGCGCGCGGGGACGCTATGCCACCGACGCTTCGATCTACCAGGTGATGCCGGTGGGCGTGTTCGTGCCCCGCAATGATCGCGACGTGGCCGGCGCCATTGACATCGCCCGCGACCTGAAAGTGCCGATCGTGCCGCGCGGCGCCGGCACCAGCCAGTGCGGCCAGACGGTGGGCGCGGGCCTGGTCATCGACAACAGCAAGTATCGCCGCGCCATCCTGGATGTGAATGTTGAAAACCGTACCGCCCGGGTCGAGCCGGGCCTTGTGCTGGATCATCTCAATGCTGCGCTGAAAAAGCATGACCTGTGGCATCCGGTGGATGTTTCCACCAGCGCCCAGGCGACCTTGGGCGGCATGGCCGGCAACAACAGCTGTGGCTCGCGCTCCATCGGACCCAGAACAAGGACGAGATCGAAGCCAATTGGCCCAAGGTGTTGCGGCGGGTGGCGGGCTACAATCTGGACATCTTCGACAACCAGAATGAGCGGCCCTACACCCATGACGGCAGCGTGAACCTGGCGCAGCTGCTGGTAGGTTCGGAAGGCACCTTGGCGTTCACCAAGGATTTGACCTTGAAGCTTGTGCCGTTGCCCAGGAACAAGGTTCTGGGCGTGGTGAACTTTACCAGCTTCCACGCTGCGATGGATAGCGCCCAGCACATCGTCAAGCTGGGCCCCAGCGCGGTCGAGCTGGTAGACCGCATCATGATAGAGCTGGCGCTGTCCAACCCCGCCTTCCGTTCCACCATGGAGACGGCGTTGATCGGAAAGCCCGAGGCCATCCTGCTGGTGGAATTCGCCGGCGAGGACAAGCCGGCGCTACTGAATAAGCTGAAAGACCTGGTCGCGCTGATGGGCGACCTAGGCCTGCCGGGCAGCGTGGTCGAGATGGAAGCCGACGCACCGCAGAAGAACCTGTGGGAAGTGCGCAAGGCCGGCCTTAACATCATGATGAGCCTGAAGGGCGACGGCAAGCCCGTCAGCTTCATCGAGGATTGCGCCGTGCCGCTGGCACATCTGGCGGACTATACAGCGGCGCTGACAGACGTGTTCACCCGACACGGCACCCATGGCACCTGGTATGCCCATGCCTCCGTCGGCACCCTACATGTCCGCCCGATCTTGGACATGCGGCGTGGCGGGGCGGCCAAGATGCGCAGCATCGCCGAAGAAGCCAGCGCCTTGGTGCGCAAGTACAAGGGCGCTTTCAGCGGTGAGCATGGCGATGGCCTGTGCCGCGGCGAATGGATCGAATGGCAGTTTGGCTCCAAGATCAACGACGCCTTCCGCGCCATCAAGAACCATATGGACCCGATCGGTCTATTCAGTCCGAACCGGATTATCGATCCGCCGCGCATGGACGATGGTAACCTGTTCCGCTTCCCCCCGCCGGGTACCGACAAGCCTTACACCTTGAGGTCTTTGACAACCGCGCTGGATTGGTCGGACTGGGATGTGCAGAACGATCCGGTCACCGAACAGACTGGCGCGTCCGGCAGCGGCGGCGATGCGGCACACGGCTTCGCCAAGGCGGCGGAGATCTGCAACAACAACGGCCACTGCCGCAAGTTCGACACCGGCACCATGTGTCCCAGCTACCGGGTCACCCGCGACGAACAGCATGTCACGCGCGGCCGCGCCAATGCCTTGCGTTTGGCGCTGTCGGGACAGCTTGGCGAAGACGCCCTGACCAGCCAGGCCATGTTCGACACGCTGGACCTTTGCGTCTCCTGCAAGGGCTGCCGCCGCGAATGTCCCACCGGCGTGGACATGGCGAAAATGAAAGTGGAGTTTCTGTCCCACTATAAAGCGCGGCACGGTTTCACTTTGAAGGACTGGCTGGTGGCGTATCTGCCCGATTACGGCGATGCCGTCAGCCGTATCGCGGGGCTTGTCAATCTGCGCGACCGCCTGCCGGGCCTGGCCTGGCTGAGCGAAAAGATCACCGGCTTTTCCGCGCAGCGTCCCTTGCCGCGCTGGCGGGGTGACACGTTCTGGGCGTCGCATGACGCGTCGCTGTTCTCAAGCCTGCAGGAGGCCATCGCCGCCGCACCCAAGGCCGCCGCGCTTTTCGTCGACA
>JAPLPI010000294.1 GCA_026400305.1 Alphaproteobacteria bacterium
TCCAGGATCATCCGCACAATGAAATCGAAGGGCGCGGCGCCTTCCTGGTCTGCGGCCTGTTGCATATCCAGGCCCTCAAATTTCTTCAGGGCGGGATTTGATGTGCCCGAGATGCGCACATTGCCCCAGCCGATCATCGCCACCTTGGAAATCCAGGGCGCGTTCGGATCTTCGATGGAGCGGCGCAGCTCTGCCAGCCCTTCACGGGTGCGCAACGCCGCCATCAGCGCCTGGACACCGCCGGCATGCATGGCGGGCGGCACCAGTTGCAGCATGTAGCTGCTGCCGGCCAGGTAGGGATACATGTCGAAGCTGACATCGACACCGCGCGCATTCGCGGCTTCCAGCTGCGCGATGGCTTTAGGAATCTTGCCCCAGTTGGGCCGCCCCGCCGCCTGCAGGTGCGACAGCAGGCCCGGCGCCCTGGATGTTTCCAGCAGGCCCAGAAACTCGTCGATGGATTCGATCAGCTGGCCTTCATAGCTGCGCACATGCGCCGCCAGGATCTTGCCGCGCGCGCCGGTGGTCTGGGCAAGCGCCTGCAGTTCATCGGTGTCGGCATAGGCGCTGGGCGGATAGACCAGGCCCAGCGAAAGCCCAAAGGCGCCGTCCGCCAGCTGCCGGTCCAGAAGCTGCTGCATCCGGGAGCGTTCCTCCGCGGTGGCGGGGCGGTCATCATAGCCCAGCACCGCCAGCCGCAGGGCGGCATGACCCACCAGCGAAATCACGTTGAGGGATATGCCCTGGGCCTGCAGCGCATCGCGATAGGACGAAAAGCTGTCGAACACCTCATCTGCGGAGATCTCGCCCAGCAGGGTGGCAAAATGCTGCCGCAGATTGTCCGCCGAGTCCGGCACGGTGGGATACAGCGAGAAACTGCAATTGCCCACCACCAGCGAGGTCACGCCCTGCATGATCTTTTCGATCCGCTCAGGCTCTCGCAGGCAGATCAGATCGTCATGGCAATGGGCATCGATAAAGCCGGGCGCCAGGTAGCGCCCACCAGCGTCCACGACGGTACCGGAGGCGGGCAATGAATCACCGATCGCGGTGATGCGGCCATTTTCCACGCGAACGTCGGCGTTAAAGTCGGGCGCGCCGGTGCCGTCGACAACACGGGCGTTGCGGATCAAAAAATCACTCATGACACATCAAACCGTATCGGGATCGGGAATGGGTTCAATCCGGCCCAGCATGAAGCCATAAGCAAGAATGCCGACCAGAAGCACGATGCCTGCCACAAGGAAGGCGCCGGAAAAGCTTTTGGTCCAACCCACGATGAAGCCGGTGATAATGGGCGCGATCACGCCCATCAGGTTATTCACGAAATTGGTGAAGCCGCCCACGGTGGCCGTGCCGCCGCGCGGGCTGATCAGCGACACGACCGAAGAGGCCACCGGCGCGGCCGCGGAAATGCCCGACAGCGCGATGCTGATCCACACCAGCGCCCAGAAAGGGTCCTGCGTCATGGAGATGCCGAATACCGCCAGCCCGGCAATCATGCCGCCGATGATGAAAATCTTGCGCGCTTTGCTTTCATCGACGCCACGGGCAATGAAAAAATCCACCGCGAAGCCGCCGATCAGCAGGTCCGCCAGCGAGGCGCACATCCAGGGAATGATGGTGAAGGCGGCGGATTTGAGAATGGTCATGTGCAGGGTCTGCACCATGTAGCCTGGCAGCCAGGTCAGGAATAGATAGAAGGAATAGCCATAGGCGGAGTATCCGATGGTGTGGGCCCAGACTTTCCTGTTGCGCAGAACATAGCTCAGCATGCTGATCTGGCCGATGCCGGACGGACCTTCCTTCACCGCGCCGCCAGCCATAATGTAGGCGTGCTCGGCAGTGCCAAGATTTTTGTCCTGACTGGGATCGCGGTACAGGATCCAATAGGCGAAGAAATAGGCGATGCTCATAATGGCGGTGATGCCGAAACCCCAGCGCCAACCGAAACGGACGATAAAGAAAGCCACCAGCGGCACGCCGATGACATTGGCGAACTTGGCAGCGGAATCGAAAATGGCCGTGGAACGGCTGCGCTCATGGCGGGGAAACCAGTAGCCGGTCGCCTTCTGGCAGCTGATCATGCCGGGTGCCTCGGCCAAGCCAAGCAGCATGCGCGCAACGAAGATGCCCAGATAGCCGGTGGACAGCGCCGTCAGGGTCGAGGCGATCGTCCACAGAAAGACGCCGATCCGCCCAACCCGTGTGACACCAAAACGGTCCAGCAGCATGCCGCTGGGCAGCTGCGCGAGCGAATATGACCAGAAGAAAGCACTGAGCAGCAGGCCGATCTGTCCCGAGGACAGGTTCAATTCCTTCTGCAGCTGGGGGGCGGCCACGGAAATACTGATCCGGTCCAGATAATTGACCAGAACACCGACGGCCAGAAGCACGCCGATGCCCCAGCGGCGATTGCCGATCTTCTCCAAAACCCCCGCCATCTACCCGTACACATTTGGACCGTTGAGTGCGATCCGGCTGCTCGACGAACGAACCTAGCCGGGTTTGGGCCGGCTTGGAAATGATTCAGGAAAGGGGATTATTGCCGGACTTTCGGGACCAGGGTCATGGGGCTGACGCCGGCCTGCTGATGGCGCCTGGTTCGGTCGATGCGCTTGCCATTTTCGTCCACCGGATTGCCTTCATTGTCCACATCACCGTCGGGGTAATGCGGCCGGTCCAGCGTCTTCAGAAAGAAGTCTGCGCTGGGCAGCTCCACCAGTTCCCGTTCCACCCGCGGCACCGCCGCTTCGGTGGTGCCAGGCGGTACGTCCTGGGGAATGCGGGTCTGGGCCCCCTTGATGGTGTTGGACTTGATCTGCTCGAACACGCCCCTGCGCCATTCTTCGGAGGCATGCCGGGGAATGTCCATCGGCTGCGCCGGATCCACGACATAGGCGGATGCCATTTTCAGACGATAAGCGCTGGAGATGCCGTCATATCGGCCGGTCACCCGGTTAAACATGCCATCAGCATTCCGGCGCAAGGCGAAGTAGAGCGCGACATGGTCCTCATGTTCACGCACGCCCTGCTGACCACCATCCTGCGCAAAGGTGTTCTCGGCATAGAGGTCGCGCCAGTCGCGATATCCGCCCACCAGTCCGGTGGCGGAGAGGCCGTCGGCCGCCATGCTCAGGCGCAGCCGTCCCTGGCGGAAATGGGTGTCACCCAGCTGGTCATAGAACCATGAGATGCGCGGGCTGTGCAGCTCAGCCGCCTGCCCGCTCTCGACCACGCCGTTTTTCACGGTCGCCTTCATCCTGGTGTATTGGGCCGAGTTCAGGATGCGATAGGAATAGTCGGTGGCGATGCCGCCGCGCGCATCCTTGACGATCTTGTCCGGCGAATAGCCGATCTCGACAACCGCATCGCTGTCGTTGCGAGGATTTTGGTTGCCAGACACCCGGATCACCATGGTGTAAAGACCGTCCTGCATCTTGTCATTGGCGCGCATGTCCAAGTTGGCATTGCCGTTGCCGCGCCATGGTGCATCGCAGCCCCAGGCGCGATACAGGGCATTGTCTATGCCCTTCTCGCCATCCGGGCTGACGAAATCTCCGGCCTCGATCTTGTCGTCCAGGTTAAAGCCGTCGCCGATGCGGCTGTTCACTTCGGGTTGGCCGGGGTCATCCGCAGCCCAGGGATTCACATAGGTTTCGATACCGCGCCTGTAGCCCCGATAGGCGATTGCCCGATTCCACAGGCCGAAACGCGTGGAGGTGGGCGAGCGGGTCTTCTCCACCCCGGGAGGGGCAGTGATCCATTCGATTTCCTGCGCCGAGCGCCATTTCTGCAGCGAGATCGTCCGTTTGGTCTCGGCGGGATTGGCGAAATGCTTGCCGCTGCCATGCGGACAGTCCACGCCGGGCTCGATTTCGCCGGCGCGGGAGAAATACGCGCGCCCACCATAGCGAAAAGCATACTCATATTGGCCGACGACGAAGCCAAGGACCCAGGGCGCAGACGACGCCGGCGTGGCGGCCATCACACCAAACACGGAGGCGCATATCATCAGGCGCTTTTGCAGGACCATGTCGTCCCTCCCGGAACCGGCGCTGGTTCGCCGGCTGATTATCGAGAAAGCCTAGCACCAAGCAGAGATTCGGGCGATAGGGGCGAAGCAGCCGCCCCCTCCGCCATATCTTTAGGCCGGCAAGGGCCAGGTTTCTTGCTGTTCTGGAATACCGCGAAACTAGGGCTTTGTGATCCTGACTTCATCCCCATCCCGCAGCGCGTCTGCAGGATTGTCGATGATGCGGTCCTTGGGGCTGATGCCCCCGCCCACATCGACACTCGCGCCCATGTCGCGGGCGATGTTCACGGTCTTGAGTTTGACGTGGTTGGTGGCGTCCACGGTGGCGACCTGCATACCTTCGTCACGGAACATCAGCGCGGTGGCGGGCACGCTGATACCGTTGGCCCCAGCCGGCAGCGGGAATTTCACTTCCGCATAGGCGCCCGGCTGCAGGGCATTGTCGGTGTTGTCCAGCCCGAACTGTACCAGAACCGTGCCGGTGGAGCTCGCCACCGCACCGGCGCTGGCCACCAGTTTGGCATGGAACACCCGGCCCGGATGCTGCAGCACCGTGAAGGTCACCTCCATGCCGGGGCGGATGTAAGAGGCATAGTTCTGCGGCACCCGCACATAGATGCGCAGCTTGGTCAGGTCCGAGACCGTGAACAGCGGCGTGGTAGTAGGCGTGCCCACCGTGACCAGCGCACCCACATCCACGGCGCGGCTGGTGACCACGCCGTCGAAGGGCGCCACCAGATGGCGGAAGTTTTCCTGGGCAGAGACGCTGTAGAGACTGGCCCTGGCCGCCGCGACGGCGGCATTCTTGGCGGCGAGATCCGCGTCCTTCTCGTCCTTGGACTGGTGGGCCACCGCGCCCTGCGCGAATAGCGCGTCATAGCGGCGGGCGGTGGCTTCGGACAGATTCTGGGCGGCAATGGCGTTGACTAGGTTGGCGCGACCCTGCGCGGATTGTCCTGCCAGATCTGGCGTATCCAGTTCGGCCAGCAATTGGCCCTTCTTCACCGGCGCGCCGATGTCGAAGTACCACTTCTTCACATAGCCGCTGACCTGGGCGTAGATCGGGGCAGTGGTGAAGGCCTGCACATCGCCC
The DNA here is from genome assembly GCA_026400305.1 of Alphaproteobacteria bacterium. GTDB lineage: Bacteria > Pseudomonadota > Alphaproteobacteria > Micropepsales > Micropepsaceae > Rhizomicrobium. Next base: position 5,130 of record JAPLPI010000294.1, read on the forward strand.
GGCAAGGTGAGCGTGCTGCCGGTCTTGGGGCTTTTGAGCTTGATGATCTGCACCGTCGGCACCGCCTGGGCGTCGGTCCAGGCCGCGGTGGTGTGGTTCTTGTACATCCGCCAGCCGATGCCCATCACGGCAATCGCGACCGCAGCGACTACAGCCATCCAGCCCCAGCGCTTCAGGCCCGGCGGCGCGCTATGGCGGAGCAAGGCGTCAGGCGCTGGGCCATGTGGCCCGGCGTCGGGATTCTTGTCAGGCATAAGCCTCTCCAGATTGGGCGGGCGGCCGAGCCGCCGCGGCCTTGGCCGCTCTGCGGCCATGAATGATGCTGAACACCACCGGCACGAATATCAAGGTCGCAACGGTCGCAAATACCAGGCCTCCGATCACCGCCCGGCCCAGCTGCGCATTCTGCTCGCCGCCATCGCCCAGGCCCAGCGCCATGGGCGCCATGCCGATGATCATCGCCAGCGCGGTCATGCAGACAGGACGGAAGCGGGTGAATCCGGCCTCCACCGCAGCCAGCACCGCATCACCATGATGGGCAAGCCGCTCGCGCGCGAAGGAGATCACCAGGATGGAGTTGGCCGTCGCCACGCCCATGCACATGATGGCGCCGGTCAGTGCTGGCACCGACAAGGTGGTGCCGGTGGTGAAAAGCATCCAGACGATGCCGGCCAGCGCCGCGGGCAGGGCGGTAATGATCACGAAGGGATCGGTCCAGGACTGGAAGTTCACCACGATCAAAAGATAGATCAGCACCACCGCCGCCAGAAGGCCGTAGAATAAGCCCGAAAAGGCAGTGTTCATG
>JAPLPI010000058.1 GCA_026400305.1 Alphaproteobacteria bacterium
ATGCGCGTTCTGCTTTCCGCCGCCGTGCTCGCCGCCCTGCTGGTTTCGCCCGCGGCAGCGGTTGAGCTTCGGATCATCAGTCCCGGCATCGTGTATAACGCGGCGCTGAACGAGCTGATGGAGGACTACAACAAGAAGATCGGCAACACTGCCATCATCGTGCACGGCACCATGGACAAGATCATCGGCCAGGCCAAGACCGATACGCCGCCCGCCGATGTCGTCGGCCTGCCGCCGGACCTGATGAACACGCTCTATCTCGACGGCGGTATCGTGGGTGCGACCTACACGCCGCTGGGCCGGGGCGAGCTGGGCCTGGCGGTGAAAAAAGGCGCGAGCAAACCAGACATTTCCACTGTCGCCAAGCTGGCGCAGGCCATGAATGGCCGCACCGTGATGGTCAACGATCCCAAGGGCGGTACCATGCAGGGCGTAATGATCGACGGCATTCTCAAGCGCCCGGAATTCGCCGGCGCGCATGTCACGCCATCTTCTCGCGGCGAAGGCGCTGGCGCCCTGGCCCGCGGCGAGGGCGACATGGCGGTCCAGCTGGTGCAGGAAATCCTGAACAAGCCCGAGATCGAAGTGGTGGCGCCGCTGCCGGTTGAACTGGGGGGCCATATCGACGCGGTCCTGGCGGTGTCGTCGCGTTCCACCCACCCCAGGGAGGCGGCCGACTTCATAAAATTCCTGACGCGCCCCGAGGCTAAGGCGGCCTGGGCGGCAAAAGGATTCAAACCCTTTTGATTAATTCTTCGGCGTTTCGATCACGTCACCCTCTTTCCACGCCGGCGCCGCTTCGGGCCGGGTGACATAGCGCAGGAAGCTTTCCGCGTCCGACGGCGCGGCGGAGATTTTCAGCACTGCCGCCGACATGTCGACATGCAGGCCCAGTTCGTCGGGGAATGGCCCCACCAGCTCGGCATCCTTGGCCATCAGAATTGCAGCAAGCCAGTGCCGCCGTTTCAAATCAGATGCTCTGCGCCCCGTCGTGACAGTAACGCGAGGGGCGCAGCTTTGCGACAGAATCAGGCTCGGCTATGGCGGCCTAGGCGTGATTTATCGGGGCGGTAGATGCGTATGGCATTGTCGCCCATCACCGCTCGCACGGCACTGGATTCCTTGGCCGCCACCGCCTCGCGCGCCAGTTCAAACCAGTCCTGGTAGTCGCCGGCCAGCGTAAGGACAGGCCAGTCGCTGCCCCAGATCAGGCGCCCGGCGCCGAACAGGTCGAACAGCACGGCGATGGCGCGCACTACATCGTCGCGGCTGCCATGCGCGCGCAATTCGGTCAGAAGCCCGCTGACTTTGCAGGTGACATTGGGGAAGACGGCCAAAGCCTCGATGCCCCTGACCCAGGCCGCCATGCCATCGGCCTCACCCAACGGTGGCTTGGCGGCATGGTCCAGCACGATGGAAAGCTGCGGATGACGCGACGCCAGCTCGGCAATAGCCCCAAGCTGATGGCTGAGGATCAAGGCATCGAACACCAGCCCTTCGGCGGCGATGGTGTTCAAGGCCGGCGTCAGCGCCGACTGTAATATCCAGTCCGGATCGGGAATGTCCTGCAGCATCGGCCGCACGCCAAGGAACAGGGGATCGGCGGCACGGCGGCAAAGCGCATCGGCGGCGTCCGGCGCCAGCATATCCACCCAGCCCACCACACCCAGGACGAAAGGCGTCTTGCGGGCGATGCCCAGCAGGTAGTCGTTTTCGGCAGCGATTGGCGCGGCTTGCACCAAAATGGTCGCGTCCACACCGGTCTGGACCAGCAGCGGCCGCAGGTCGGCGGTGCCGAACACACGGTGGATGGGATTGTCCGGTTTCAGCCAGCCATAATCACCGCGCGCCGGATCCCAGAAATGCTGATGGCCATCAACGATCATGGGATCGGGGCATGGGCGCGGATGAGATTTTCAGTGCGCAAATCCTGCCACAAGGAGGCGGGGATCTCGTGGCGAAAAAGCGCAATCGTCTGTTCCACGCGGGTAGCGGAATCCAGGCCGGGGATGACGCTGGCGACGATGCCGTGCGCCAGCGGGAATTGCAGCGCCGCCGCAGCCAGTGGCACGGCGTGACGGTCGCACACCGCTTCGATCTTGCGCACTTTCTCGATCACGGCGGACGTCGCGGGTTCATAGTCATAATAAAGTGGCGCAGCCGTCTTGGTGCCCACGGCCAGGATGCCGGAATTGTAAGGGCCGCCCACCACGATGGCGGTGCCCGCCGCCTCGCAAGCCGGAAACAGCTCATCCAGCGCGTTCTGTTCCAGCAAGGTGTAGCGGCCCGCCAGCAGGATCACGTCCAGCTGGGCATGCGCCATTACCTCCAGGCAGGCGGGAATTTCATTCACGCCCATGCCGAAACCGGAAATCAGCTTGGCGCTGCGCAATTCTTCCAGCGCCTTCAGACCGCCGCCTTTGGTCAGCTCGGCCATGCGCGCGGCGTTGGCATCGCCATGGGTCAGCTTGCCGATGTCATGGATATAAAGAAGGTCAATCCGCGACAGGCCCAGCCGCTGCAGACTTTCCATGAAGCTGCGCATCACCGCATCATAGGAATAGTCATAGACCGGCTCGAACGGCATGGACGTGGCATAGCCGTGACGCGCGACGGATTCGTCCACCGGACCGGGAACGGGCTTCAACAACCGCCCCACCTTGGTGGACAACACAATATCCTTGCGGGACCGCAGGCTATCGCCCAGCCGCCGTTCCGACAGGCCGAAACCATAGAAAGGCGCGGTGTCGTAATAGCCGAAGCCGACCTTTTCCGCCGCCGCCAGGGTCTCGCGCGCCGTCGTATCCGGCAACGGCTTGAACAAGTTGCCTAGCGGCGCGGTGCCAAAACCCAGCTCGGTGACCGTCAGTCCGGTCTTTCCCAGGTTGCGACGCGCAATCATGCCGTTTTCAACCTTGGCGCAAACAGACCGAAACTCACCACCACGGCATAGCAGGCCGCCAGAATGAACAGGCTCCAATGCAGCGCGCCGGTGAACGAGGCGAACAAGGTCATCAGCGGCGGCACCACCGCGGCGCCGCAGATCGCCATCACGATGAAGCTGGAGGCGAACTCGGTTTCATGCCCAAGCCCTTCCAGCCCCAGCGCGAAGATGGTGGGGAACATGATGGACATGAAGAAGCTGGTCGCCACCAGCGCCCAGATGCTGGGGAAGCCGCCGATCACCGCCGCCAGGCAACAAAGAATGATGTTGCAGCCAGCATAGAGCATCAACTGGCGCGGCGGGTTGATGGTCCGCTGCAGCCAGGCGCCGAAAAAGCGGCCGACACAGAAAGCGATCATGGTCGCTTCCAGATAGACCTGCGCGCCCAACCGTTCGGGCACATGTGCGGCTTCCTGCGCGAAATCCACCAGTAGGCTCCAAGTGCCGACCTGAGCGCCCACATAGAAGAATTGCGCGATCACGGCATACAGAACGCGCGGGCGCGCCAGGACGGCGAAAGGCGAGCGCGCGGTTTGCGGCGTCACGTCGGCGCGCAGCGGCGGATATTTGGTCAGCGCAATCGCGGACGCGATCACCACCATCAGCACACCCAGCACCAGATAGGGTGGACCGACCGAGGCCGCCTCCTGCGCACGCCAGGCATCCACCGCTGCCGGTCCCATCGCCGCCATCTGCGCCGGGGTATATTCCACGCCGGAAAAGATCACATAGCCGCCGACCAGCGGCCCCAGCACCGTGGCGACGCCGTTAAAAGCTTGGGCAAAGTTCAGCCGCGGCGATGCGGTTTCAGGGGCACCCAAAATGGTGATGTAGGGATTGGCGCTGGTTTCCAGAAACCCCGCGCCGATAGCGATGATGTAAAGCGCCGCCAGGAAGATCCAATAGACGCGCATATGCGCCGCCGGCACGAACAGAAAAGCGCCGATGGCATACAGCGCCAGGCCAATGATGATGGTCTTCTTGTAACCCAGGCGACGGATCACTATCGCCGCCGGCAAGGGCGCGCAGAAATAACCGATATAGAAAGCGAACTGGGTGAGGCTGGCCTGCGGCCGTGTCAGGTCCAGCGCCTTCTGGAAATGATGGAGCAGCAGGTCGTTGAACTGCGACGCCAGGCCCCAGGCGAAGAACAAGGTCGCGGTCAGCGCAAAGGCGATGACATACCGCCGTTCGACCACTGGCAACTTGTTCATGCTTTCCCCCGCGCCCTTATTTTCCGCCAGTTAAGCGGAAAAAGCGCGGGCGCGCTACATGGTGGCGCCGATCTGCCAGGGCACGAATTCGGCATCGCCATAGCCCAGCTTTTCGGACTTGGAACGAGTGCCGGACGCGATCTCCAATATATGTTCGAAGATTTCCTTGCCCTTGTCCTGGATGGAAACCCCGTCCAGCACATCGCCGCAATTGATATCCATGTCGTCCGTCATGCGCTCATAGACGTCCGTGTTGGTGGCCAGCTTGATCGAAGGCGTAGGCTTGCAGCCATAAGCCGAGCCGCGCCCGGTGGTGAAGCACAGGATATTGGCGCCGCCCGCCACCTGCCCCGTCGCCGAGACAGGGTCATAGCCGGGCGTATCCATAAAGACGAAACCCTTGGTGATGACAGGTTCAGCATATTCCACGACGTCTTTCAGCCGCGTGGTGCCGCCCTTGGCGGCCGCGCCCAGCGATTTTTCCAGGATGGTGGTGAGACCGCCCGCCTTGTTTCCGGGCGAAGGATTGTTGTTCATGCTTCCGGCATTGCGGCTGGTGTAATCTTCCCACCAGCGGATGCGGGCAATCAGCTTCTTGCCGACCTCCGGACTGGCGCGGCGCGTCAGCAGATGTTCGGCGCCATAAATTTCGGGCGTCTCCGACAGGATGGCGGTACCGCCATGGGCCACCAGAAAATCCACCGCCGCGCCCAAGGATGGATTGGCGGTAATGCCGGAATAACCGTCGCTGCCGACGCATTGCAGGGCCAGCATCAGTTCGGAGGCAGGCGCGGTCTCGCGCTTCACCGCGCCCGCCGCCGGCAGCATGTCGCGTACCGCGGCAATGCCAGCATCGATGGCCTTCTGCGTGCCGCCGGTGTCCTGGATCGTCAACGAGCGAAACGTTTCGCTTTCGGCGATATTGTAGGCCTGTTTCCAGCGCCCGATCTGGAAGGTCTCGCAGCCCAGACCCACCATCAGCACCGCGCCCATGTTGGGATTGGCGGCATAGCCCCATTGGGTGCGCTTCAGCACCTCATAGCCTTCGCCCTTGCTGTCCATGCCGCAGCCATGGCCATGCACCAGCGGAATGATGCCGTCGATCTGGGGATAATCGTCCAGCATGCCGCTCTTTTCGACTTCTCGGGCGATCAGGCGCGCCACGGTGGCCGAGCAATTCACCGATGTAAGGATGCCCAGGTAATTGCGGGTACCGAACTTGCCATTGGCGCGGCGGAAACCCTGGAAGGTGGCCTGCGGCACGGCCGGCGCGGGATCGCGGGCATCCACCTCGAACTGGTAATCGCGGTCCACGGCGTGAAAGCCGATATTGTGCTCATGCACCCAGTCGCCGGGCGCGATGTCCTGTGTGGCAAAGCCGATGATCTGGCCGAACTTCAGGGCGGGCTGATCTTTCAAAATCGGACGCACTGCGGCCTTGTGGCCGGGGGGAATGCGCCTTGTGATTTTCACGTCATCCACGATGTCGCCGGGGGACAGGCCGGTCACCGCCACCACGACATTGTCGGTCGGATGCAGCCGCAGGAAAGACGCCATGATTGCTCCTGGATGCGAAGGGGGCTCTTATAGTCCAAGCCCTTGCCCGGAGAATAACAAAATGAGCCGCCGCCTGTGCTTTGCACTGGACCTGGTCGATGATGCGGCAAAAATCGCCGAATATGAGGGGTTTCACGCCCCCGGCAGGGTATGGCCCGCCATCGTGGACGACATCCGCGCCCATGGGATCGAGGGCATGGAAATCTGGCGCACCGGCGACCGGATGGTGATGATTGCCACCGTGGCCGACGATTATCCTCGCGCCCGCAATATTCCACCGGAATATGATCAGTGGGAAACCCTGATGTGGGGCTTCCAGAAAGCCTTGCCCCATGCCGCGCCGGGACAAAAATGGGTTCCGATGGACAAGATTTTCGATCTGGCGGAACAGAAGGAAGGCTGACCCGCGCCTTGGTGCGGTATATCGTTGACACGGGTACCAGAACTGGAAAAGTTGGCCCACCTGCCGGAGGAAGTGACCGTGATTTCTAGACCTGTTTCGCGCGCCCTGGCCGCGGCGGCCATGTGTGCCGCCTTCTGTGCTCCGGCGCTTGCCGCGAACAATTACCAGACCGATATCGGTCCGACGCCGAAAAACGGCCGGCAGGGGGCGAGTGCCCAAGGCCGCGGCACGGTGCTGGCGGTGCTCGACAACAACAAGTTCACGCTCAGCGGCAAGTTCGCGGGGCTGTCTTCGTCGGCCACCGAGGCTTGTTTGCATATCGGCAACGTGATGGGTGGAACCGGACCGGCGATCGGCAGCCTCACGATCCCCCAGGCAAAGAGCGGCGACATCTCCGGCACATTCACACTGACCCCGGATCAGGTCGCCGCTTTGAAGAGCGGCAAGCTTTACGTCATTCTTAAAAGTCAGAGCGCGCCCAAGGGCAATCTGTGGGGCTGGTTCCAGCCCGCACACGTCACCGTCGGCCAGGACGTGCCGCAGATGTATGACTGGTACATCCCGAGCATTCTAGAAGACGCGACACCCAGCCCGGCGCAAAAGCCCGGCGCCTGACCGGCGGAGCAATAAAGACATGATCAAGAATCGGAAAACATCCATGCGCGCCATCGCCGCCGCCTTGACACTCGCGGCGGCGGGTGCCGCCGGACTGTGGACGTGGGCCGCGGTTGCACAGACCGGGGCCGCGCTTGGCCCCTTCACGGATGCGCAGGCGCAGGCCGGAAAGTCTGTCTATGACGGCAAATGCGCCGTCTGCCATGACGCCGGCGGCGAAACCATCAAGCTGGTCGGCCCGGGCTTCACAGATCGCTGGAGAAGCCGTGGCACCAAGGACCTTTATACCCGCATCAAGACCACCATGCCGTTCAGCAATCCCGGCAGCCTGAGCGATGCCGAAACCACGCAGGTCGTGGCGTATATTCTCAAGAGCAACGGCGCCAAGGCCGGTCCTGCGGACTTCACCCCGGCAACGGCGGTGGCGATCAACACTGTCATCCCGGCGCGCCAGAGCGGCCTGTATGCGGGCTATACAAGCCTGAGCGGTGCGCCCCAGCCCACCGGCCTCACCTTTCCCGGAACGGTTGAAAAATACACCCCCGTGACCGAAGAGATGCTGCTGCATGCGCCGGCCCAGGATTGGCTGATGCATTACCAGAATTATGCTGGCTGGAGCCATTCTCCGCTCAAGCAGATTAACACCCAGAATGTACAAAACCTGCAGCTTCGCTGGGTCTGGTCGCTGGATGACGGCGAACGCCAGCAGATCACGCCCCTGGTGCATGACGGCGTGATGTTCGTCTCCACCGCCGTCAACAACAAGGTGCAGGCGCTGAACGCCGCTACCGGCGATCTGATTTGGGAAAACTCGCTTGGGCCTCGGCTGGAGAACCAGGTGAATGCCACGGCGCGCACCATGGTGCTGTACGGCAACCAGCTCTTCTATCCCGCAAGCGATGCGACGCTGTATGCACTGGACGCGCGCACCGGAAAGATCAACTGGAAGTTCAAGCATACCGATTTTGGCAACGACAAGATCGGCGGCCTGATGATCGCCGACGGCAAGCTGATTGTGGGGCGCGGCGTCTGCGACGAGGCATCGCTGGAAGACCGCTGCTTCATCGCCGCTTATGACCCCAAGGACGGCCACCAGATCTGGAAATTCTCCACCGTCGCCTATTCGGGTGAGCCGGGCGGCGACAGCTGGAGCAGCATGAGCAACGGCCAGCGCGCCGGCGCCGATGCATGGATCGCGGGCACCACGTCGATACCGGCAAGCTCAAATGGTACCACCAGACCGCGCCGGACGAAGGCCTGGACCTGGATGAAGTCTATGAGAAAATCCTGGTGGACAGCGGATCGCAGAAGCTTCTTCTGACCGCCGGCAAGAAATGCATTCTCTGGAAGCTGGACCGCACTAACGGCAAGTTCCTGGATTACAAGCCGATGGTTTTCCAGAATGTCTTCACCAGTATCGACCGCCAGACCGGCCGCGGCACCTACCGCCCGGACATCGTGCGTCCCGAGGCGGGCAACTCGCGTCCGTCCTGCCCGGCCCAGTCGGGCGGCCATAACTGGCCAGCCGCGAGCTACGTTCCCGAAGAGGACCTGATCATCTTCCCGCTCGACCAGATCTGCGTCACCTCGCAGGGCGACATGATCGGCAATTTCGAATCTCCGGCATCAGACGGCAATATGGGGCGCGTGAGCGCCTACCGGGTCAAGGATCTGAAGCCGATCTGGACGTTCCAGCAACGCGCACCTTTCCTCACCAGTTCGATGACCACGGCCGGTGGCGTCGGTTTTATCGGCGACTGGGACCGCACCTTCCGCGCATTTGACGTGAAGAACGGCAAGACCCTGTGGACCACCCGGCTGGGGACCACGGCGCAAGGCTTCCCGACGACCTTCAGCGTCAACGGCGAGCAGTTTGTGGCGGTTCCGACCGGATACAACGGCGGCAGCCCGCAACTGCGGCCCAGCAGCATGTTCGCCTTTGAGCGCAATCGTCCTCTCGTGGGTCATGCCGTCTATGTTTTCGCCCCGCCGAAAGCGAAGTGAGGCAAGCAATTCGGTCCACGCGGCACCGCCGCAATCAGGCTTTCGCCACCGCATGTGCCAACAGGTCCCCCACCAGATGGGTGGGATGAGGACGCACCGCCGCCTCATACAGCGAGGTCAGCACCACACAGATGGTGCCTGTGTCCGGATCGGCCCAGCTGTAAGTGCCGGTTGAGCCATTGTGACCGAAGGTGCGTGGCCCGCAGGCCGGCGCGCCGACGCTGGGCGGCAGGTCGAAACCCAAACCGCTGGCCTTCACGCCGGACGGGCTCTGATTGGTGATCATGAAACTTTCCGTCGCCGTTTTCAGGATGCGTCCGCGCTGGTTCAGGAATTCGTCATAGAAGCGCGCGATGTCGGCGGCGCTGCCCAGCGCCCCACCCCAGGGCGCACCTAGGTTGCGCCAATATTCGCTGTTCCAGTTCCAGCTGTTCCAGCTTTTTTTACCGGCTTCAGTCATGGCCGGCGCACCCTGGCTGGGCACGGTCGTGCCGTTCGCCCGTCCGCGAAGGCCATAACCGGTATGGCGCATGCCCAGCGGCTTGAACACACGCTCTTCTACGATGTCAGCGATCGGCTTGCCGGTGATCTTCTGGGCGATCTCCGCCGAAAGAAGAATGCCCATGCTGGAGTAGGAGTATTTTCTGCCCGGCGCGAATTTCAGCGGCGCCTTGATTGCACCTTCGCGATAATCCACCAGGGTTGCATGCTTTTCACGCAGCATCTCGTCATCGACCAGCATGTCGGGCAGCCCGCCGGTATGGGTCAGGCAATGGCGGACGGTGATGGTCTCACGCCCCTCGCCGGTGAAGGCGGGAAAGAACTTCACCACCTTGTCATCCAGCGAAAGCTGGCCGGCATCCACCAGGGTCATGACCGCCATCGCGGTTATCGGCTTGGTGATGGACGCCAGCAGGAACACCGGCTCCGGCCCCTTGGCGGTGCCGAAATTGCGGGCGTATTTTCGGGGGCCCTGCGTCACCAGGATGGAGGCGCCCTGGACCCGGCCGTCGGCGATCCAGCCGTCCATGACCTTGGCGGCTTCATCCAGCCTGGCGGTATCCCATTTGCCAGCGGGCTGGGCCATTGCCGGCGTTGCGATTATGGCGGCGGCCCCTGACAGCATGTCCCTGCGGTTCATTCTCGTCCCCTTTTTATCCTTGCCCGTTCCTAACACGTCCATCCAAAAACCGCATCGGTTCATAGCCAGTTTGGGGTTGGCCGCGGGGAACAGGACCGCTAAAAACCCGCGACCATCACCGCATCGCACAAGGACTTGAAGTCATGAGCAACATGTCGCCCACCGAAATGGCGCAGGTCTTGGCCAAGGGCCTCCTGTCCTTCCCCGTCACTCATTTCAGCAAGGACCTCCAGTTCCAGGAAAGCCCGTACCGCGAACATTGCGCCTGGCTGCTCAGCTTCAAGCGCCTAACCGGCCTGTTCGCCGCCGGCGGCACCGGCGAGTTCTTCTCCCTGACCCCGTCGGAAGTGGAAACCGTGGTCACCGCCGCGGTGAAAGAAACCAAGGGCCAGACCCCGGTGATCGCTGGCTGCGGCTATGGCACCGCCATCGCGGTCGAGCTGGCCAAGTCCGCCGAGAAGGCCGGAGCCGATGGCCTGCTGTTGCTGCCGCCCTATCTGATGGTGCCGAACCAGGAAGGCCTGATGGCGCATGTCGAGGTGGTGTGCAAAGCCGTGAATATCGGCGTCATCGTCTACAACCGCGACAATGCGGTGCTGACCGAAGACAGCCTGGCAAAATTGTGCGACCGCAATCCCAACCTAGTCGGCTTCAAGGATGGCGTCGGCGACATCGAGCTGATGATGCTCGTTTACGCCAAAATAGGCGAACGCCTGACCTATGTCGGCGGCTTGCCGACGGCGGAAACCTTCGCCCTGCCCTATCTGGAAATGGGCGTGACCACCTATTCCTCGGCCATCTACAATTTCATGCCGGAATGGGCGCTGTCCTTCTATGACGCGGTACGCGCCAAGGACCAGGCCAAGGTGATCAAGGGCCTGAAGGAATTCGTGCTGCCCTACATCGCCATCCGCAACGAGAACAAGGGTTACGCAGTTTCCATCGTGAAGGCCGGCATGACCGCCATCGGCCGCCCGTCAGGCCCGGTGCGCGCACCCCTGACCGACCTGAACGCGGACCAGTTCGCCCGCCTGAAAAAGCTGATCGAAGCCACCAAGGCGATTTGAGGCAGCCGCCTTTGCCACTATAGAGATGGGCCATGACAGGCCCATCCTTCTGGTCCCAGTTTTAACTCCGCCAGCTTCGCTGTTTCGCCGCCGCCACCGAGGAATTGCATTTCGGCCGCGCCGCCGCGCGCATGAACATGACCGAGCCACCCCTGTCGCGGCAGATCCAGCTTATGGAACATGTGCTGGGCGTACGCCTGCTTAACCGCATCAGCCGCGCCGTGAAGCTTACCCCGCTGGACGGGTGTTCCTGCTGGAAGCGCGCCGCATCCTGCGCCTGACCGAAAGCGCCGCTCTGGCGACCCGCCACATCGCGTCCGGCGAAGCCAGCACCATCACCCTGAGCTTCACCGCCGCCAGCACTACAGCTTTTTGCCGCGCCTGTTGCTGCAACGCGCCAGCCATGCACACAACATCGATGTGGCACTGAAGGAGATGGTGTCGTCCGAACAACTGGAAAGCCTGGTCACCAGGCGCATCGATGCCGGCTTATTGCGTCCGCCCATCGCCCACAGCGAATTCACCATCTTGAAAGTGACCGAAGAACATCTGGTTCCGACGCTGCCGATGGGCGATCCGCGCCTGTCGGAAGCCACGCTGATCATGTATGCGGCCGACGGGGCGCGCTATTTACACGACATGCTGGCCAGCCTGTTCGAGGCCGCTGGCGTGGCGCACGTCACCATCTAGTCCCTGGCCCAGATCCATTCCATGCTGGCGCTGGTGCCCGAAGCGGCCATACATTACATTTTGATGACGTGCAGTTTCGTCCCGTGGAGACCAACCCGCCCGCGCCGGTGGATCTGTATGCCGCCTGGTGCAGCGACAATGACAATCCGCGCTTTCGGCCTTCCTGGACCTGCTGTGCACCGAGCCCGATCCCGAAACGCTGGAAGCACTCGCAGCATCCGACAGCGATTTATGCAAACCCCGCATTGATCGCTTGAACCTTTGGCTTGGACGGGCCAAGCTTCCATCCCTAGATTTTACCAGCCTTTTCAAGGCCAAAAATACCGATAAAGGACCCATGAGTGGTCCATCTAGCCAAAGGGTGGAGCAGCCATGACAACGCCGATCATCGAGACACGCAACAGTCACGTCCGTTTCTGGATCATCGCAGTCCTGTTCATGATCTCGTCCATCGCCTATGCCAGCCGCGCCACCTTGCAGATGGCAGGCAAGCCGCTGGCGGTTGAATTCCATCTTGACCCGGTGCAACTGGGTTATCTCTTCTCGGCCTTCGCGTGGTCCTATGCCATCGCTCAGATTCCTGGCGGCGCGCTGCTGGACCGCTACGGCTCCCGCCCGGTCTATCTCTGGGCAATCGGCCTTTGGGCGATCTTCACCGGACTGCAGGCTTTTGTGTCTTACCTGTCCTTCGTGCCGGTGATGATCAGCCTGTTCATCCTGCGCCTGGCGCTGGGTTTTGCCGAAGCCCCCAGTTTTCCCGCCAATGCCCGCATCGTGGCCAACTGGTTTCCCAAATCGGAGCGCGGCACCGCCAGCGCCATCTTCAACGCCTCGCAATATTTTTCGGTTGTCGCCTTCAACCCCCTGATGGGCTGGTTAGCGCAATATCATGGCTGGGAATCGGTGTTCTTCTGGATGGGCGTGATCGGATTTGCCGGCGCGGTCATCTTCGCGATGGTTGTTCACGCGCCTGCGCGCCACAAGCACATCTCCAAGCGCGAATACGCCTTCATCGAGGAAGGTGGCGCGCTGGTGAATCTGGACAAGCCGGCAGCGGCAGCGCAGCCGGTCCGCTGGGGCATCGTCAGCCAGCTTCTCGCAAACCGCATGCTATTGGGCATCTATCTCTCGCAATACTGCATCACCGCGCTGACCTATTTCTATTCTACCTGGTTCGCCATCTACCTTATGGAAGCCCGGCACATGGGCGTGGCCAAGGCGGGTCTGATGTCGGCCGGTCCCGCCATCGCCGGTTTTGTCGGCGGCGTCCTGGGCGGCGTCCTGTCGG
>JAPLPI010000395.1 GCA_026400305.1 Alphaproteobacteria bacterium
CCAGCACCACGATGGTCCAGTGGAAGATGCGGGTTGGAATATCCCAAACCTGCAAATATTCCTTCACGGGGTCACTCATTGCCGCCCCCATAGACCGCGACACTGCGTTGTCGTAGCGGTGCCAGCGCCGCGTCACTGACCTTGGTATCGACCAGACTGACGGATTTGAGCGCCTTGAGACCAGCCAGAGACGCGACCGTTTTGTTCGTCACCTGGGTACGTGCCAGCCGCAGCTTTGTCAGTGCCGCCATCGCCGCCAGCAGGGGCGCGGAGGCATCCGTGATGGATGTGCCTGAAAAGTCGGCGCGGGTTATACGCGCCTTCAGCGGAATAAGTGCCGCCAGATCAGCATCGCCGAACGCGCCCCCCTTAAGCGAAGCATCGACTTCCAGATCGGCGGAATTGCGCGATTCATATATGATCACGCCGGGAAAACGGGCCTGGAGCTGTGTCACGGATGCGGCCAGCGGGGCGCGCTGCTTGCGCACCATCGCCGGATCATACTCGGGGATTTTGACTTCCAGAACCGGCTTGGGCGCGCCCTTGATGGTGCGCAGTTCGCCCGAAGCGCCGGCGACGATCCACAGCCTGATCACCGTCACCTCGTCCGCCGTCAGTGGCGGCTTGCCGCTGGGGGGCATGGCCTTGTCGTCGCTCGCCGGCAGGGTGATGCGATGGAAAATCTCGCTGGCCCTGGGATCGCCGGGAACGGCCACCGCACCATCCTTTCCGCCGAGGATCGCCGCGGCAAAACTGTCCAGCCGTAACTGTCCCTTGGCGCGGGTGTTGCCGTGACAGCTGATGCAGCGCGTTTCAAACAGGGGCTCGATCCTGGTCACATAGAAGGAACCTGGCATGGCGCGCGGCGCCTTCACCACGCCCAATGTCTGCATGCTGCTGTGCAAGAAAGCCGGATGTACCCATGCCGCAATGCCAAGCCCCAGCGCCGTCACCAGCGCCACGCAGGCGGCATAAGCCGGCGCCGACATGCGCCCGGGTCCAAAATCCGACATCGCCCCATTAACCGATCATGCCAAGATTTCGGAAACGATGCGGGCGGGCTTCACGCCGGTCAGCTTCTGGTCAAGCCCCTGATAGGGATAGTTCAGCTTTCGGTAATCGAAACCGAGCAGATAGAGCATGGTGGCGTGCAGGTCTCGCACCTCCACCGGATTACGTACGATGGAATATCCCATCTCGTCCGTCTCGCCATGGCTGATGCCATGCTTGATGCCACCGCCCGCCAGAAACAGGGTGAAGCATGACGGATGGTGATCGCGCCCGATGAATTCCATTTCCTGGCCGCCACGATTTTCCCACATCGGGGTGCGGCCGAACTCGCCGCCCCAGATCACCAAAGTATCCTCCAGCAGCCCGCGCTGCTTCAGGTCAGTCAGCAGCGCTGCGGTGGGCTGGTCAGTTTCCTTGCAGCGCTTGACCAGGCCGACATTGACGCCCTCGTCCGTCGGCGTGCCGTGGGAATCCCAGCCCCAGTGGTACAGCTGGATGAAGCGCACACCGCGCTCAGCCAGCCGCCGAGCCACCAGGCAATTGTTGGCATAGCTGGTCTTGCCCGGTTCGGCGCCATAGCGTTCCAGAACCTTGACCGGCTCTTTCTTGATATCCATGGCGTCGCTGGCTTCCAGCTGCATGCGGAAGGCCATTTCATACTGGGCAATGCGAGTGACGGTCTCGGGATTGCCAAATTCCTTGAAATTCTCCCGATTGATCTCCTCCACGGCGTCCAGAACCTGGCGGCGCTCGGGCCGGGTAACACCCTGCGGATTTTGCAGATAAAGCACCGGTTCGCCGGCCGAACGGCACGGCACGCCCTGATAGACGCTCGGCAAAAAGCCCGATCCCCACAGCGGCTTGCCGGCATTGGCGGTGTTGCCGCCGTTGGAGATCAGCACAATGAAGCCCGGCAAGTTCTGGTTCTCGCTGCCCAAGCCATAGGTGATCCAGGAGCCCAGCGAAGCATGGCCTAGGCGCGGATCGCCGGTATGGACCAGAAGCTGCGCCGGGGCATGGTTAAACTGATCGGTCTTCATCGACTTGATGAAGCAAAGATCGTCCACCTGCTTTTCCAGGTGCGGCAGCCGGTCGGAAATCCAGGCGCCACCCTGCCCCGCCTGATGAAAGGGAAACATTGGCCCCAGCAGCTTGGGGACACCCTGTATGAAGGCGAAGCGCTTGCCGGCCAGAAAAGATTGCGGGCAGTCGTGACCGTGGAAACGCTTGAGCACCGGCTTGTAGTCGAACAGGTCGAGCTGGCTAGGCGAGCCACCCATGTGCAGATAGATCACCCGCTTGACCTTGGCGGCGAATTGCGGCGGCAACACAGACAGCGGCGTCGCCGGATCGCGCGCGAAATTCAGCGCGGAAGGTACGGCATGCGGCTGCGGCGGTGCCGCCATGGTCGAATTCATGAACAAGGCGCCCAACCCGCCCGCCCCCCAGCCAACAAACTGGCGGCGGGTCTGGGCCTGGACTTTCAGATATTCGGCGAGCAGGTCATCGCTTGTGAGATCGGACATGATTACCTCGTCAGCGCCGCATCAAGATTAAACAGGGCGCTCGCCACCGCCGCCGGCTTTTGGCCATAGAGCTTGCGCAGCACCGTCAGTTCGCCCGGCGACAAGTCGCGCGACAGGACCAGCCGCGCCCCGTAATTGAGCCTTCCATCCACGTCTTTCGGCCCTTCCCCAGTCAAGCGCTTTGCCAGCGCGTCGGCGGCCTGCTGGAACACCGGATCATTCAGGGTCACCAGCGCCTGCAGCGGCGTATTGGTCGGGATGCGGCGGAGGGTGGAAAGCTGGCGATCGGCCGCATCGAAGGTGACGAAGCTGGGATAGATGGCCGTGCGCTTGATAAATGTGTAGACGGCGCGGCGATAGCGATCGGTGCCGGTGGAGTCTTTCCAGCGTTCGGAATTGTTGGCTTCGACGTTCCACACGCCATTGGGCTGTGGCGGCATCACAGGAGGGCCGCCCATCTGGGGATTGAGAAGCCCGCTGGCCAGCAGGGCCTGGTCGCGGATCATTTCGGCGCTCAGGCGCTGCTGAGGCCCGCGCGCCAAGAACCTGTTGCGGGGATCGCGCGTCTGCAACGCGGCGTTGGATATGGCGCTCTGGCGGTAAGCGGCGCTGGTCACCAACTCGCGTAGTAGCGCCTTCTGGTTCCAGTGCAGATCGTTCTGGAAATGCAGCGCCAGCCAGTCCAGCAGTTCGGGATGGCTGGGCATTTCGCCGGCGCTGCCGAAATCTTCCAATGTCTCGACAATGCCGGTGCCGAAAAGTTGCTCCCAGGTCCGGTTCACCGCCACCCGCGCCGTCAAAGGCTGGTCCGGCGCGAAGAACCAGCGCGCCAGGGTCAGGCGGTTGCGCGGCGCATTGCCCGGCAGCTTGGGAAACAGCGCGGGGGTGGCGGCCGGCAGATCCGGACCGACCTGGGTGAGATAACTGCCGCGCTCGAATTCCAGGGTGGGCCGCCGGTCATAAGTCGGCTGCTCCAGCATCACCGGCAGGGCCACGCCGGGAATGTCCGCGAGCCGGCGCTCGATCGCTTCCAGCCGGGCATATTTCTGTTCCAGGTCCGGCGCATTGGCCAGCATTGTCCAGGTCGGATCGGCGCTTGCCGAAACGCGCAGCCGCGGCGCCGCCGAGGAAGCCGCGTTGATCAGTTCGCCGTGGGTCAGTTGCAGCTTCAGGCTGGCGCCGGGCGGAAGCGCCAGCGGTTTTTCCGGAACCGCCACCACCCATTTGAGCACCGAAAGGCCGGGATCGGCCATGAAGCCGCTGGTTTGCTCCAGCCGCGGCATCACAGGCCCGGGCTTGGCAGCGTTGCGCAGCATGCGACGGATATTGCCTTCGACATCGGCAATCGAATCCGGCGCCACCAGGCGGAAGGCGATCGGTTCGGACTTGCCATCCTTCACCAGCCAGGCATCTATCCGGTTGGCGACAAATCCCCGTTCCGGGTAATGCCGCGCCTTAGCGGGATTGCCGGGCGGAACCTCCAGGCGCAGCGCCGTCAGTTGCGCCAAACCAGAGTTAGGGCGCGCGTCAATTGTGAACTCGAACACCGAATTCATCGGCACGGTGCCGGTCTGTTCGGCCATCCCGTCCTTCAGACGGAAACCGGCGCGCGGAGCTTCTGCCTTCGCCTTCGCCAGGTCGGCGCGCAACTGTTTCTGGCGCTTGGCGTCCTTGTTCTCCAGCAAGG
>JAPLPI010000236.1 GCA_026400305.1 Alphaproteobacteria bacterium
TCATGCGCGCGCCATAGGTGATGCGATAGATGGCCCGTTCCTGGCCCTTGTTGTCGGTGATCACGATCTGCATGTTGCGCGACATCGCGATCAGTTCACCATCGGTGTTCTTGACGATGTTGCGGTTCAGCAGCTTGACCTTACCGTCATACGACGCCTCGATCTTCGACTGGCCCGCAACCTGCGCCGCGCCGCCGATATGGAAGGTACGCATGGTCAGCTGGGTGCCCGGCTCGCCGATGGACTGGGCGGCGATCACGCCGACCGCTTCGCCGATGTTCACTGGGGTGCCGCGCGACAGGTCGCGGCCATAGCACTTGCCGCAAACGCCTTCCGGAAGGTCGCAGGTCAGAACCGAACGAACGCGCACCTTCTGGACGTGGGCCGCTTCGGCCTTCTCGGCCAGATCTTCGGTCACTTCCTTATTACGCTTTATGATGATTTCACCCGTGTCCGGGTGCTTAACATCTTCCGCCGTGGTGCGGCCTAGCATGCGCTCGGTGAGAGAGGCCACGACCTGGCCACCATCGATTTCCGCCTGGACCGAGACCCCCTTCTTAGTGCCGCAGTCTTCGGCGGTGATGATGCAGTCGTTCGCCACGTCCACCAGGCGGCGGGTGAGGTAACCCGAATTCGCCGTCTTGAGCGCGGTGTCGGCCAGCCCCTTGCGGGCGCCGTGGGTGGAGTTGAAGTACTCCAGAACGGTGAGGCCTTCCTTGAAGTTCGACAAGATGGGCGTCTCGATGATCGAGCCGTCGGGACGGGCCATCAGGCAGCGCATGCCGGCCAGCTGCTTCATCTGCTGCGGCGAACCGCGGGCACCCGAATGGCTCATCATGTAGATGGAGTTCATCTCCAGGACGCGGCCCGTTTCCGGATCGGTCTTGGGCTCGGAGATTTCCTTCA
This sequence comes from Alphaproteobacteria bacterium, assembly GCA_026400305.1. Lineage (GTDB taxonomy): Bacteria > Pseudomonadota > Alphaproteobacteria > Micropepsales > Micropepsaceae > Rhizomicrobium. The sequence goes on from JAPLPI010000236.1 coordinate 907, forward strand.
TCATTTCGGCCGCGACCTGGTCGGTGCACTTGGACCAAACGTCAACGACAAGGTTGTACTTCTCCTTGTCTGTGGTCAGACCGTCCTGATACTGCTGCTCGTATTCACGCACCCGGTGACGGGTCTCATCGATCAGCTTCACCTTGGTATCCGGCACGACCATGTCGTCCTTGCCGAACGAGATACCGGCCTTGCAGGCTTCGCGGAAGCCCAGCGCCATCAGCGCATCGGCGAACAGCACGGTCTCTTTCTGGCCGCAGTGACGATAAACTTCGTCGATCAGCTGGCTGACCTCCTGCTTTCTCAGCAGACGGTTGACCAGCTCGAAGGGCAAGCGCGGATTACGAGGCAGGATGTCAGCGATCAGCATGCGGCCCGGCGTCGAGTCCACGCGGCGCACGATCGGCTTGCCTTCCGTATCGACCGTCTTGTAGCGGCACTTGATCTTGGCGTGCAGCGTGATCGCCTTGGCAAAAATGGCATGCTCTATCTCGCCGATGTCGTTGAACACCATGCCCTCGCCCGGCTCCTTGGCGCGTTCCTGCGAAAGGTAGTAAATGCCAAGAACAATGTCCTGGGTCGGCACGATGATCGGCTTGCCGTTGGCAGGCGACAAGATGTTGTTGGTCGACATCATCAGGACGCGCGCTTCCAGCTGGGCCTCGAGGCTCAGGGGGACGTGCACAGCCATCTGGTCGCCGTCAAAGTCCGCGTTGAAGGCTGTGCAGACCAGAGGATGCAGCTGGATCGCCTTGCCTTCGATCAAGACCGGCTCGAACGCCTGAATGCCCAGACGATGGAGCGTGGGGGCGCGGTTGAGCAAAATGGGATGCTCGCGGATGACTTCTTCGAGTATGTCCCAGACCTCAGGCCTTTCCTTTTCCACCAGCTTCTTGGACTGCTTAACGGTCTGGCTGAAACCCTTGGCTTCCAAGCGCGCATAGATGAAAGGCTTGAACAGCTCGAGCGCCATCTTCTTGGGCAGACCGCACTGGTGCAGCTTGAGCTCGGGACCTACCACGATGACCGAACGGCCGGAATAGTCGACGCGCTTGCCCAAAAGATTTTGGCGGAAGCGACCTTGCTTACCCTTCAGCATGTCGGCGAGCGACTTCAGCGGACGCTTGTTGGCGCCGGTGATGACGCGGCCACGGCGGCCATTGTCGAACAGCGCGTCAACAGATTCCTGCAGCATGCGCTTTTCGTTGCGCACGATGATGTCCGGCGCCTTCAGTTCGATTAGGCGCTTGAGGCGGTTGTTGCGGTTGATGACGCGGCGGTAAAGGTCGTTCAAGTCCGACGTCGCGAAGCGGCCACCGTCCAGTGGCACCAGCGGACGCAACTCCGGCGGGATCACTGGGATGACCTGCAGGACCATCCATTCCGGACGATTGCCGGAATCGATGAAGGCTTCGACTACCTTCAGGCGTTTGACCAGCTTCTTCTGCTTTTCGCCACCCGGGGCTTCGGCCACGGCGCTGCGGATCTCGTCGCGCAGCTTTTCCAGGTCGATGGCCGACAACAGCTTGCGGATGGCTTCAGCGCCGATCTCGGCGGTGAAACTGTCATTGCCGTATTCGTCCTGGGCCTTGTAAAATTCGTCTTCAGTCAGAAGCTGGCGCTCTTTCAGGGGCGTCAGTCCAGGCTCGATAAGGATATAGTTTTCGAAATACAGCACGCGCTCCAGATCCTTGAGCGTCATGTCCAGGATCAGGCCGATGCGGCTGGGCAACGACTTCAGGAACCAGATATTGGCGACGGGACTGGCGAGTTCGATATGGCCCATGCGGTCGCGGCGCACTTTCTGCACGGTGACTTCAACGCCGCATTTTTCGCAGACGATGCCCTTGTACTTCATGCGCTTGTACTTGCCGCACAGGCACTCGTAATCCTTCACCGGCCCGAAAATGCGGGCGCAGAAGAGCCCGTCCCGCTCCGGCTTGAAGGTGCGGTAGTTGATGGTTTCTGGCTTCTTGATCTCGCCATGTGACCAGCGCAGGATTTGATCCGGCGAGGCCAGCGAAATCTTGATGCGGTCAAAGGCAGGGACTTCCTTCGCCGTACCAAAGACATTCATCAGCTCTTGATTCATACGAGCGTCCTTTCGAGAGAAACGGAGGGCATGCGCCAGTTCCGCTTCGTTTTTCCTTTAAATTCCCAGCCCATTGCCGGGCGCCGGGCGGGGAGCATTTGTTCCGTTCCGATGGCGGTTATGTCGTCGGTCCGTTGATCAATTCCACGTTCAGCGACAGCGAGCGCATTTCCTTGACCAAGACGTTGAACGATTCCGGGATACCGGCCTCGAACGTTTCTTCGCCACGGACGATGGCTTCGTACACCTTAGTGCGACCGGCAACGTCGTCGGACTTCACGGTCAGGATTTCCTGCAACGTGTAGGCAGCGCCGTAGGCTTCGAGCGCCCAGACTTCCATTTCGCCGAATCGCTGGCCGCCGAACTGGGCCTTGCCGCCCAGCGGCTGCTGGGTCACCAGGCTGTACGGACCGATCGAACGCGCGTGGATCTTGTCGTCCACCAGATGGTTCAGCTTCAGCATGTAGATGTAGCCGACGGTGACCTGGCGGGTGAAAGTCTCGCCCGTGCGGCCATCATACAGCGTCATCTGGCCCGAAGAACTCAGACCCGCCTGCTCCAGCATATCGACGATGTCGCTTTCCTTGGCGCCGTCGAACACCGGGGTGGCGATCGGAATACCTGGACGCAGATTGTCCGCCAGCTCCAACAGGCCTTCTTCGTCGATCTCGTTCAACCGTTCGTCATTGCCATAGACACTCTTGAGGTGGCGGCGCAGCGGCTCATGCTTGCCGTCGCGCTTGACCTTGTCGAGCATATCGCCGATCTGGCGGCCCAGCCCCGAACATGCCCAGCCCAGATGGGTTTCCAGGATCTGGCCGACGTTCATGCGGGACGGCACGCCCAGCGGATTGAGCACCACGTCCACCGCGGTGCCGTCTTCCAGATACGGCATGTCCTCGATCGGCACGATGCGGCTGATCACGCCCTTGTTGCCGTGACGGCCGGCCATCTTGTCGCCCTGCTGCAGCTTGCGCTTCACCGCCACGAACACACGGTCAATCTTCATTACGACAGGTTCTAGTTCGTCGCCGCGTCGAAGCTTTTCCACATTGTCGGCAAAACGCTTGTCGAGGCGCGACTTGGACTCGTCATACTGCTGGCGCAGGCCTTCTATTTCGGCCATCGCCTTTACGATTCGCAGACCGATCTGCCACCACTGATGCTTGGCAACCTTGTCTAGAACCTGCTGAGTGATCTTGGTGTCGGGGGCCATGCCCTTAGGAC
>JAPLPI010000191.1 GCA_026400305.1 Alphaproteobacteria bacterium
GGAGCAGGGACCTTCCACCCCGCCACCACCTTGCGGGCGCTGGGGCCACGCCCCTGGAAGGCCGCCTTCGTGCAGCCCAGCCGCCGTCCCTCGGACGGCCGCTATGGCGAGAACCCCAACCGGCTGCAGCACTATTACCAATATCAGGTGATCTTGAAGCCGGCTCCGGAGAATGTGCAGGAACTGTATCTGGGCTCCATCCGCGCCATTGGCTTGGATTCCGATCTGCACGACATCCGCTTTGTCGAGGATGACTGGGAAAGTCCCACGCTGGGCGCCGCCGGTCTGGGCTGGGAAGTGTGGTGCGACGGGATGGAGATCACCCAGTTCACGTATTTCCAGCAGGTGGGTGGCATCGAATGCGATCCGGTCTGCGCCGAGATCACCTACGGCCTCGAGCGGCTGGCCATGTATGTCCAGAATGTCGAGTTCGTCTACGATTTGGCGTTCAACGAAGAGTTTCGCTACGGCGAAGTCTTCCACCAGAATGAACAGGAATTCTCCTCCTATAATTTCGAGCGCGCCGATACCGAAATCCTGTTCCAGCATTTCAAGGATGCCGAGAAACAGTGCCGCGAATTGCTGACCGGCAAGAAGCTGCCGTTGCCCGCCTATGACCAGTGCATCAAGGCCAGCCATGCCTTCAACCTGCTGGATGCGCGCGGCGTGATTAGCGTCACCGAACGCGCCGCCTATATCGGGCGTGTGCGGGAGCTGGCCCAGGCCTGCTGCGAAGCCTGGCTGGAAACGCCGATGGGCGAATACAAGCCGAGGTTCGCGTAATGCCGGACCTGTTGCTGGAATTGTTCTCTGAAGAAATTCCCGCCCGCATGCAGACGGGTGCGGCGCGCGATCTGGAGCGGCTGATGGTCGGCGCGTTGACCGATCGCGGCTACCTGTTTGAAGGCATCAAGACCTTTTCCGGGCCCCGCCGTCTGACACTGGCGATTGCCGGATTGCCCGCCAAGCAAAGCGATGTGCGCGAAGAGCTGAAAGGCCCCAAGATCGACGCGCCGCCCGCCGCGCTGGAAGGCTTTCTGAAAAAGACCGGCCTGACCAAGGACCAGCTCAAGGTCGAGAAGACCCCCAAGGGTGACGTCTATATGGCGCTGATCGAGCGCGCCGGACGCGAGACGCCGCATGTGCTGGCCGAGATCATTCCGGACGTGATGGCCAAGCTGCCCTGGCCCAAGTCCATGCGCTGGAAGCCGGGCTCTCCGGTGCGCTGGGTGCGGCCGCTGCATTCCATTCTTTGTACCTTTGATGGCGAGTTTGTGCCGTTCTCTTTCGCCGGCATCTCGACCGGACTGCACACCCGCGGCCATCGTTTCCTGTCGCAAGGCAAGATCGAGGCGCGGCGCTTTGACGACTACGCCCAGAAGCTGAAAGCCAATCATGTAGTGCTGGAAGCCGAGGAACGCGCCGCCATAATTTTTGAAGGCATCAAGCAAGCGGCCTTTGTGCATAGCCTGGAAATGATCCCGGACGAGGGGCTCTTGGCGGAAGTCTGCGGCCTCGCCGAATGGCCGACCGTCTATGTTGGCACTATCCAGGACGAATTCATGGATGTGCCGGCGGAAATCCTCCAGACCTCGATGCGCACGCATCAGAAATATTTCAGCCTGCGTGATCCCAAGACGGGCAAGATGGCTAACCGTTTCGCCCTGGTGGCCAACATGGTGGCCAAGGACGGCGGCAAGGAAATCGTTGCCGGCAATGAGCGCGTCCTGCGCGCCCGCCTGTCGGATGCCAAGTTTTTCTGGGACGAGGATCGCAAGCATTCCTTGGAAAGCCGGGTCGAGAAGCTGAAAGGCATCGTCTTCCACGCCAAGCTGGGAACCCAGTTCGAGCGAGTCACCCGCATCGAAAAGCGGGCAGGCGAGATCGCCGGAAAAATCGGCGCCGATGTGAAGCTGGCGCAGCGCGCCGCCAAACTTGCCAAGGCCGACCTGACCACTGGCGTGGTGGGAGAATTCCCCGAACTGCAGGGCGTGATGGGCCGCTATTACGCTCTGCACGACAAGGAAGACGCAGCCGTCGCCGATGCCGCGCGCGATCATTACAAGCCAGTTGGCCCATCTGATACGGTGCCGGCGGACAAGGTCTCCATCGCCGTGGCGCTGGCCGACAAGCTGGATGCCCTAACCGGTTTCTTCGCGGCGGGTGAAAAGCCTACTGGCTCCGGCGATCCCTTCGCCTTGCGCCGAGCTGCGCTTGGCGTGATCCGAATCCTGCTTGAAAACAAGCTGCGCTACCCGCTGAAGCTGGAAAGTGACCTCCTGTCTTTCTTTGCCGATCGCCTGAAGGTGGCGCTGAAGGAAAAGGGCGTCCGCCATGACTTGATCGACGCGGTGTTCAGCCTGGGCAATGAGGACGATCTGGTCCGGCTGGTGGCGCGGGTCGAGGCGCTGCAGGCTTTCCTGAAATCCGACGACGGCGCTAACCTGCTGGCAGGCTACAAGCGTGCCGCCAATATCCTCAAGGCCGAGGAAAAGAAGGATGGCAAGACCTTCATCAATGAGGTCACAGAAAAGTTGCTGTCCGAAGCGGCCGAGAAGGCGCTATTCGCGGCACTGGACAAGGCGCGCATGGCTATTACCGCCGCGCTGGACAAGGAAGATTTAGCTGCCGCCATGCAGCAGATGGCAGGTCTGCGTGTTCCCGTCGACGGCTTCTTTGAAGGCGTGAAGGTGAATGCCGACGACAAGCAGGTGCGCGAAAACCGCCTGAACCTTTTGGCGACGTTGCGCGCCACCCTGCATCAGGTTGCGGATTTTTCCAGAATTGAAGGCTAGTGCGATGACGAAATGGGTCTATGCGTTCGGCGATGGTAAGGCCGAAGGCGAAGCTGGCATGCGCAACCTGCTGGGCGGCAAGGGCGCCAACCTGGCCGACATGAGCAATCTGGGCCTGCCGGTGCCCCCGGGGCTTACCATCACCACCGAAGTCTGCACTTATTACTACGCCAACAAGGAAATATATCCGCCTGACCTGAAGGAACAGGTCGACATTGCCCTGCGCGAAGTCGGCTATCAGGCCAAGGGAAATCTCGGTGACACCGACAAGCCGCTGCTGCTGTCGGTGCGATCGGGCGCACGCGTCTCCATGCCCGGCATGATGGATACGGTACTGAATCTGGGCCTGAATGCTGCCACGGCCGAAGGGCTGGCCAAGCTCACCGGCGATGAGCGCTTCGCCTATGACAGCTATCGCCGCTTTATCCAGATGTATTCCGACGTGGTTCTGGGCGTGGACCATGCCTGTTTTGAGGAAATTTTGGACGAGGAAAAAGACTCCAAGGGTGTCGAACTGGACACCGATCTGGACGCGGAAGACCTCAAGCGCATTGCCGGCCTTTACAAGGCGCGTGTGCAAAAGGAACTGGGCAGGCCGTTCCCCGAGGATATGGAGGAACAATTGTGGGGCGCCATCGGCGCGGTGTTCGGGTCCTGGCACAGCCCGCGCGCCAACACCTATCGCAAGCTGAACAATATCCCCGAGAACTGGGGTACCGCCGTTACCGTGCAGGCCATGGTGTTTGGCAATCGCGGCGAAAGCAGCGCCACCGGCGTCGCCTTCACCCGAGATCCGGCCACCGGCGAAAGGCTTCTCTATGGCGAATTCCTGATCAACGCCCAGGGCGAGGACGTGGTGGCGGGCATCCGCACGCCGCAGCCCATCTCCAAAGAGGTGCGTGAGCGGCTGGGCATCCGCAAGGCCAGCATGGAAGAAGCGATGCCGAAGGCCTATGAGGAATTGCGCGCCATTGGCGAGCAACTGGAACAACATTACCGCGACATGCAGGATATGGAATTCACGGTGCAGGAAGGTAAGCTGTTCATGCTGCAGACCCGCTCCGGCAAACGCACCGCCGAAGCGGCGCTGAAAGCCGCCGTGGACATGGAGCGCGAAGGGCTGATCGACAGGAAGATCGCTGTCACCCGGGTTGAGCCAGAAGCCTTGAACCAGCTGTTGCACCCGACGCTCGATCCCGATGCGCCGCGCGAGCAGATCGCGGTGGGCCTGGGCGCCTCGCCGGGGGCCGCCACCGGTGAAGTCGCCTTCACCGCGGAGGAGGCCGAGAAGCTGGTCGCCGATCACCGCGACGTGATTTTGGTGCGCACCGAAACTAGTCCCGAAGACATACACGGCATGCATGCGGCACGCGGCATTCTGACCGCGCGCGGCGGCATGACTAGCCACGCCGCTGTGGTGGCGCGGGGCATGGGGCGGCCCTGCGTCTCCGGCGCGGGCATGCTGAAGATTGACGCGGCGCGTGGCGAGATGGTGGCGGGCAATGTCACCATCAGAAGAGGCGACATCATCACCATTGATGGCGCGGCAGGCCTGGTGTTCAAGGGCAAGGTAGGCCTGCGCCAGCCGGAAATGACCAGCGATTTCGGCACCCTCATGGGATGGGCCGATGAATTCCGCCGCTTGGGCGTGCGCACCAATGCCGACACGCCGGGTGACGCCGCCACGGCCCGCAAGTTTGGCGCCGAAGGCATTGGCTTGTGCCGCACCGAGCACATGTTCTTTGAAGCCGACCGCATCATCGCAGTGCGCCAGATGATTTTGGCCGACGCAGAAGATGAACGCAAAGCGGCATTGGCGAAACTGCTTCCCATGCAGCGCGCCGATTTCGAAGGTATCTTCCAGGAAATGGCAGGCCTACCGGTCACTATCCGGCTGCTGGATCCGCCGCTGCACGAATTTTTGCCGCACAATGAAGAAGAGTTCGCGGAAGTCGCTGCCGCCGCCGGCACCAACGTCAAGAAGCTGCGCGCCCGCGCCATCGCGCTGCACGAAGAAAATCCTATGCTGGGCCATCGCGGCTGCCGGCTGGGCATCACCTATCCGGAAATCTACGAAATGCAGGCCCGCGCCATCCTGGAAGCAGCGCTGGCGGTGGAAGAAATGGGCGGGGCTGCGGTGCAGCTGGAAATCATGATCCCACTGGTGGCCTTCAAGTCGGAACTGGACATCCTGGCGGTGCGCATCGCGGCCGTGGCCGATGCGGTGAAGCAAGAGCGCGGGAAAGTCCCGGATTACCTGATCGGAACGATGATAGAACTGCCGCGCGCCGCGCTGAAAGCGGGCGAAATTGCGCAGACCGCGCAGTTTTTCTCGTTCGGCACCAACGATCTGACGCAGACAGCGCTGGGCGTATCGCGCGATGACGCCGGTATGTTCCTTAGAGACTATCTGACCAAGGGTGTGATCGCGCGCGATCCTTTTGTTTCACTGGATGTCGATGGTGTTGGCGAACTGATCCAGATTGCGGCGGAAAGGGGGCGCAAGACCCGCGAAAAACTCAAGCTTGGTATCTGCGGAGAGCATGGCGGCGACCCCGATTCCATCCGCTTCTGTCACGACTCAGGATTGGATTATGTGTCCTGTTCACCCTTCCGGGTTCCAATTGCGCGTCTTGCAGCGGCGCAGGCGGCCTTGAATAAGAGCCTCAGCGACATTTAATCTGTATACGGACATAACAGTAAAACCCTGTGTTTTTTGGCAATTTATGACGGTCTGTCACGTTAATGAAATTTTTTGTTTGACGATTCGTTTTTTGAGGGGCAAAAGCCGGCCACTAGGTGCTGGGTACCGTTCGGAACTTTTGAGGATTACGCGCGATCGAAACAGCCTGATTGAAATAGCCACTGCACATTGAACGCCGAAGGGGCGCGATTAGAGCAATAGCGAAATAGACCAAGCCGCAAGACTAAGCGATATCAACGAACCGAAAAGAGTACCAATCCTTATGTCCAAAAAAACCAATAACGCGATTTCGCGTTCCGACAGCGTGCTTATTGCCGCGATGGCGATCATTCTCGCCACCGCCAGTGCTGCAATCGGCGCCTCCATGACTTATCATCCTTCCACGGACAAAGATGTGGCGCTGAAGCCCGCCGTTGCCGTGGCCGAAGCCCCAAAATCTTCCACCGACGGGGCGATGAGCCAGCTGCTGGCTGAGCACAAATGCCTGTCGGAAGTGCTTTATTACGAGGCCCGCGGCGAAGGCGCCGACGGCCAGAAGGCCATTGCCGAAGTGGTGTTCCACCGCATGAACCATGGCGATTACGGCCATTCTATCTGCGCCGTGGTGTATGAGGGCGCGAACCGCTCAGGCTGCCAGTTCTCCTTTGCCTGCAATGGCGACACGAAGCGCGCAAAGCAACTGGATGCCTGGCATCGTGCCGAGGCTCTGGCGGCCTCAATCCTCACCGGACAGGTGCCGTTGCGGAATGCTACCGGCGGCGCCCTGAACTTCCATTCTGCGTCCGTCTCGCCCGACTGGGCCGACACGATGGACAAGACGACCCAGATTGGGAACCACGTCTTCTATCGCAACGCGCAGCGCACCCGGGACAGCTAGGAGTGTCGGCGAAAGTCGGAGCTACCAACTTAAAAGTCCAGACCGATATCGAGATTGAGCGCGGAATGTGTAATCGCGCCTGAGCTGATATAATCTACGCCGGTCTCGGCGATGGCGCGCACCGTCGCCAGCGTCACGTTGCCTGACGCTTCCAGCACGGCCTTGTCCTTGGACAGCGCGACGGCGCGGTTCAAATCGTCCAAAGATATGTTGTCTAGCAGGATGCGGTCCACGCCAAGGGTGAGCGCTTCTTCCAACTGCTCTAGCCGGTCCACTTCCACCTCGATCCGCACCATATGGCCCAGGCATTCGCGCAGCCGCGCAACGGCGGGGCCGATACCTCCGGCGGCCTGGACATGGTTGTCCTTGACCATGGCGGCGTCATCCAGCCCGAAACGGTGATTGAAGCCGCCGCCGCAGCGCACGGCATATTTCTGCAAGGCGCGTAGGCCGGGCAGGGTCTTGCGGGTGCAGACGATGCGCGCAGCTGTGCCTTCGACCGCCTTCACCAATGCCGCGGTTGCGGTTGCGGTGCCCGATAGCGGCCCCAGGAAGTTCAGCGCCACCCGCTCGGCGGTCAGGATGCTGCGGGCGGAGCCGGAAACCGTGGCCAGAACCGCACCGGCCGCGGCGTCTGAGCCATCGGGCAGCAACACCTCAAATTTTACAGACGGGTCCACCAGACGGAACGCCGCTTCGGCACAGATCAGCCCGGCGATGCGTCCGGGTTTGCGGACGACGATTTTTGCGGCTGCCTGCTTGTCGGACGGAATGGTGAGCTGGCTGGTGATGTCGCCGGCGCGGCCCAGATCTTCTTCCAGCGCGGCACGGACCGCTGGCTCGAACAGCAGCGCCGAAGGCGGCCGCGTGATGTCCAATGACAATGTCATTTGCGGGCGCGGGTGGCGGGCGCGGCCTCGCCGCCGGCGGCGATCCTGTCCGCGTCCGCCAGGGTCATGAAGGTGCGGGTGGCGATCTTTGAGGCGAGCGGGAAGTCGCTGCGCCAATGGCCGCCGCGCGATTCATGTCGCGTCAGCGCCGCCGCCGTCACCAGCTTGGCCGCCGCCGTCATGTTGAGCAGGGCCGGTTCGTTGCTGGTGGTTTCCAGTCGGGTGATGACATCCAGCGTGGCGCGCATGCCGGTGACATCGCGTTCCACGCCGACGCCGCTGGTCATCGCGTTGCGCAGAACATGTGGCGGGGCCGGGGAGGCAAAACGCTGCGGCGCGGGTGGGGCGCCGCGATGCGCGCCCGCTGCCAGCTGGCCACGTACGTCGTCGGCAACTCGGGCGCCGAACACCAAACCTTCCAGCAAGGAGTTTGATGCCAGGCGGTTTGCGCCGTGCAGGCCGGTGGCGGCGCATTCGCCCACCACCCACAGGCCGGCCAGGGAGGAACGGCCATTTTCGTCCGAGGCGATGCCGCCCATGTGATAATGCGCTGCCGGCGCGACCGGAATCATCGCGGTGACCGGATCGATCCTCGCCGACATGCAGGCGGCATAGACGGTGGGGAAGTGACGAGGGAGGTCCGCGCCGATCGCCTGCCGGCAGTCCAGATAGACCTTGGAGCCCGATGTGATCTGGCGATGGATGGCGCGGGCCACGATGTCGCGCGGCGCTAGATCGGCATCGTTGTGGATCGTGGTCATGAAGCGTTCGCCGCGATCATTGACCAGCACAGCGCCTTCGCCGCGCAGCGCCTCTGTCGCCAGCGGTGCCGGATCGCGGCCCACCGCAATGGCGGTGGGATGGAATTGCACGAATTCGGGATCAGAAATCAGCGCGCCGGCGCGCGCCGCCATGCCCAGGCCTTCGCCGCGCGATTCCAGCGGATTGGTGGTGACGGCATACAGCGCGCCCAGCCCGCCGGTCGCCAGGATCACGGCGCGGGCGCGGAACAGGATCAATCGCGCCCCGGCGCCGATGCCCGAGCGGGCGAAGATGCCGGTGACACGGCCATTCTCCATCGCCAGTTCGACGGCATGGAAGCCTTCCAGCAGAGTGATGTTGTTGGCTTCATTGGCGCGCGCCGCCAGGGTGGCGGAAATCGCCGCGCCAGCGCCGTCGCCCTTCACATGTACGATGCGGGGCATGGAGTGGGCAGCCTCGCGTCCGACCGCCAGGCTGCCGTCGCCGTTGCGGTCGAACGGTGCGCCGAAGACCACCAGATCATCGATGCGGGCAGGGGCTTCCTGTGCCACCAGGTCCACAATTCTGGGATCGCAAAGGCCTGCGCCCGCCACCATCGTGTCATGGGCGTGGGACTGCCAGGTGTCGCCTTCCCCTACCGAGGCGGCGATGCCGCCCTGCGCCCAGGCGCTGGACCCGGACAAGCCGGGGCGGGTGCCCGCCAGAACGATGCTGGGCATGGGCGCCAGCTTCAGGGCGGTGAATAGCCCGGCGATGCCCGCGCCCAATATCAGCGCGCCCTCGGTCTCGACGATGTTGTCGATGTGGGTCATGTCAGAGCTTCACCGCCAGCATGCGGTCGATCGGGGCTTTCGCCCGCGCCGCGATCTCGACCGGAACGGTCACTTCGAAGGTCATGGTCTGCAAGCTGTGCAGGATGCCGTTCAGGGTGATGCGCTTCATGTGAGGGCACAGGTTGCAGGGCCGCACGAATTCGATCTGCGGATACTCTACCGCGACATTGTCGCTCATCGAGCATTCGGTCACCATCACCACGCGCTGCGGCTTGTGGGTGCCGACATAGTTGATCATGGCGGCGGTCGAGCCGGCGAAGTCGGCTTCCGCCACAACTTCGGGCGGGCATTCAGGATGGGCCAACACCACGATGCCCGGATGGGCGGTGCGATAGTCGCGGATTTCCTGCGCCGTGAAACGCTCATGCACTTCGCAGGCGCCTTCCCAGGTGATGACTTTGACGCCGGTCTGGGCCGCGACATTGCGGGCCAGGTACTTGTCCGGGATCATGATGACGGTATCGACGCCGAACTCGCGCGCGATGGCTTCCACAACCTTCACGGCATTCCCGGAGGTGCAGCAGATATCGCTTTCCGCCTTCACATCGGCGGACGTGTTCACATAGGTCACCACCGGCAGGCCAGGATATTTCTGCTTGAGCAGCTGCACGTCCGCGCCGGTGATGGAGGCGGCGAGGCTGCAGCCGGCTTCCATGCTGGGGATCAGCACGGTCTTTTCCGGTGACAGGATCTTGGAAGTTTCGGCCATGAAGTGGACGCCGGCCTGGACGATGATCTTGGCATCGGTGCGCGCCGCCTCGCGGGCGAGGGCCAGAGAGTCGCCCACAAAATCGCCCACGCAATGGAAGATTTCCGGCGTCATGTAATTGTGCGCCAGGATGACGGCATCCTTCTGCCGCTTCAGCCGGTTGATCTCGGCGATCACCGGGGCATAGGCGGGCCATTCGATCTTCGGTATGACACCCGAGACCTTGGCGTAGAGAGCTTCGGTGGCGCGTGCCACGTCGTCGCTATAGGCCAGTTCCAGTCCCATTCTGTCCTCCGACCACATAATACTCATTTCGAGTATATATGTGGTGAAAAAAACCCGGCCTTCAAGGAGCCGGTTCGGGCTTTATGCTACACACGAGCATTAAGGGGTCAAGAGTCGGAAAGGCCACACTCACGCATATGTTGCACTTTTATGAGGGTCGCTCTCGCTCGCGCGAAGCCTCCTATGACGCTTTGCTGCGCCGCACACCCAGACGCACGCCGGGCGCGGGGCGTTCGCGCAGCACCACGCGGCGGAAGCGGAACAGTTCGGCAGGCCGCCCGCGGTCCGGCGCATTAAACTTGCCGGTGCCTTCCACCAGTCCCTGTTCAGCCACCAGGCGGCGGAAATTCTGCTTGTGGAGGCGAAGGCCTGCCAGCGCTTCCACCGCCCGCTGCAGTTCCAGCAGGGTGAAGGTGGGGGCCATCAGTTCGAACACCACCGGGCGGTATTTCAACTTGCCGCGCAGCCGCGCGATGGCGGTGGCGAGAATCCGGCGATGGTCGAACAGCATGGGCGTTCCAAGGCTGGGGCCCTTGTTCGTCCTGCCGCTGTCGCGCCAGAACTCCTCCACCAGACCGGCTTCATACAGAAGCTCGTAGCGTTCCAGCACGCGTTCTTCGTCCCAGCCTTCGCCGAAACAGACATTCACCCGCTCGCGGCGCAGCTCGGTAGCTTCGGCATTGGGCGCATCATTCACAAATTTCTTGAGCGCCGGAAGAATGGTGCTGTCGATCATGGCGGGCTTGGAATCGCGCCAGTCTTCCCAGGGAAAATAATGATACCAGCCGCGCCATGCGGTTTCCGGCGCTTCCTTGCCCTGGCGCGTGAGCGCCAGATAGCCCACCGACACCACGCGCGTGCCGGCGGCGGATTCATGGCGGCCCTTGTCGCCGAACGTATAGAGCTGCTCGGTATAGCCCAGGTCGAAGCGGGTCTGTTCGCCCACCCATTTGCGCAGGCCCGATTCCAGGGTGCGCTGCTGCGCCGGATCGAAGGGGCCAAATGGCAGCGCATCGGCCGCGCCGTCATACGCCACCACCAACACGGAGGGACGCTCGCCTTCCACCGCGACGATGGCGGCGGACAATCCGATGGAAACCGTCTCCTTGCTCACTTTGTTTTTCTCACAGGCCCGCCAGCGGAAAGGTCGTGGTGGTGCCCTCTTCTACGATCAGGGGCGGGCCCATGCTGTTCAGCGCCGCGATCATCTTGCCCTTGCGTCCCAGCGCATCGTCGGCATGTTGCACCAGCAGTCGGTTGGGCTGGGCATGCGGCGCGCGCTGGCGCATGGCGCGCGCGATCTCGATCTCGCGGTCCGGCCCCAGCCGGTCGCACAGGATGGTGAAGGCCGATGCCATGGAGCGTGAGATTCCCGCCCAGCAGTGAATCAGCAGCGGCTGGCTGGTGTCCCAGCTTCGCGAAAATTCCAGTAGCGTGTCGATATGCTGGCGTGCTGGCGGCGCGGTGCCGGCGGCCGGATCGACAATGTCGTTGACCCCAAGGCGCAGATGCTTGGCGGCGGGAAAGCCCGCCGGGGTGTCGATCATGTGCTCGGGCGACAGCAGGCTGACCAGGTGCGACGGGGCATGGGCGGCGAGGGCGTCAGACAGGCTCGACAGGGGGGCGACCAGCAGGCGGGGCATGGGCCCCTTTTAACAGCTAATGAGCATAAAGCCGCTGGAATCTCCCCAGGAACAGCTCCTGGGCGTCCGCCGTGCTCAGGGGGGCCAGCCGGGGCGTTTTAAGGGAGCGTGGCGGGGCTCCGAACAGCCGGCGGGCTTCGGCCTCCTCGAAACCGGCCAGCTGGGTGGCCTCGTAATAGGCCGACAGATGGTCCGCCCGCTTGAATAGGGTCTTGAGGGCGGCAGGGGCCTGGGCCGGAAGGCCGAACCGCAGATGGATTGCCGCCTGAAGTCTTTCTTCCAAGGCATTGTAATTAATGCCAACTGCGGCCTTGAAGGGGCTTATGAGGTCACCGACAACATACTCAGGGCTGTCGTGCAGCAGGGCCATCAGCCGGGCCTCCCGCGACAGGCGGGGCGACAGCTCCGCCACCAGCCGTTCCACCAGCACGCTGTGCTGGGCCACCTAGAAGGCGTGCGCCCCCCTGGTCTGGCCGTTCCAGCGCGCCACCCGCGCCAGGCCATGGGCGATGTCGCCGATCTCGATGTCCAGGGGGCTGGGCTCCAGCAGGTCCAGCCGCCGGCCGCTCAGCATCCGCTGCCAGGCGCGTGGGGGGATATTCTTGCGGTCAGGCACTGAGCAACCGGATGGCGACGACGGTGAGGGTCACGGCCAGCACGATGCGCAGCACGCGGTCGGGCACGCGCGGCGCGAACAGGCTGGCCAGCAGGATGCCGGGGAGCGAGCCGCAAAGTAGCGAGACCAGGATGCCAGTATCGATGCCGCCGTTCGCAAAGTGTCCCATGCCCGCGACCAGGGTCAGCGGCACTGCATGTGCAATGTCGGTGCCCGCGATCCTGACCACCGGCAGTTCCGGATAGAGCAGCAGCAATGCGGTGACACCCAGCGCGCCGGCGCCAACCGAGGTAATTGTAACCAGTACACCCAGCAGCACGCCAGTGAGGATCGTGTAGGTGCGAGTCTGGCTGTCGCTCAGGACACCGACGCGTTGAGAATAGGTCGCCAGCAGGCGGCGCCGGAACACCAGGGCCGCGGCGGTACAGATCAGCGCCACACCCAGAACTTTTGTAACCAGCGCGCTATGGGCGGCCTGGTCCACATGCAGCAGGTACAGCGTCCCCAAAGTGAGCAACGCTGCGGGGATGCTTCCCGATGCCAGCCGCCGCACAATGCGCCAGTCGATGGTCTTGTTGAAGCCGTGCACGAAGCTGCCGCCGGATTTTGTCACGCTGGCATAGATCAAATCGGTGCCCACGGCGGTCAAAGGGTTCACCTGAAACAGCAGGATCAGCAGCGGCGTCATCAGCGAGCCGCCGCCCACGCCGGTCATCCCTACCAGGAAGCCGACGGCGAAACCGGAAAGCACGAAAAGGGGATGGATGGTCTCTAACAGGGTCATTACTTGTTTTTTCAAAATATTTTGGCGGAGCCGCAATCAAACACAAAGTGTCCTTTGGGACAATCGCCACAGCGCTGGTGTCGTTTCGGCAGCTGGCCGAACTGCATGGCGGGGCGCTGAGCCTGGCTAGCGCGGTGGGCGAGGGCACCTCCGTCACCATCCGGCTGCCTGCCAGCCGCGTGGGTTCGCGGACCGCCAAGGTTGCCTGATAATTCGCTTCAAGCTTTGGGCCTGACGCGGTAAACCCCCGCTATGAGCTATTCTGCATTGGTGCTGTTTTCCGGCGGCCAGGATTCCACCGTGTGCCTGGCTTGGGCACTGGCGCGCTTCGACCGGGTGGAGACGGTGGGGTTCGATTATGGCCAGCGCCATGCCGCCGAACTGAAAGCACGGCCTGTCATTCTGGAAAAGCTGCGTGCGGCTTTTCCGCAATGGGCCGCCAGGCTGGGCTCTGATCAACTGTTGCCGCTCGATACCTTGAAAGCCATTGGCGGCAGCGCCCTGACGGATGCAGTGAAGATTGAAATGGGCGCAAACGGATTGCCTACCACCTTCGTGCCGGGGCGTAACGTGATGTTTCTGACGGCCGCCGCGGCGCTGGGCTACCGGCGCGGCATTTTCGATCTGGTCGGCGGCATGTGCGAGACCGATTTTTCCGGCTATCCCGATTGCCGCGATGAACCCGTGCAGGCTACGGCGCGGGCCCTGAGCCTGAGCCTGGCGCGTGATATCAAAGTGCACACACCCCTGATGTGGATTGACAAGGCTGCGACATGGCAGCTGGCGCAAGAGCTGGGCGACGCAACGCTGGTCGACTTGATCGTGGCGGACACCGTCACCTGCTATGAAGGCGATCCCACGCCGCATGACTGGGGCCATGGCTGCGGTAAGTGCCCGTCCTGCGAGTTGCGCGCCAGTGGATATAAAAAGTACCGCGCCGCATGACTTACTCGGTCAAAGAAATTTATTACACCTTGCAGGGTGAAGGCGCCCATACCGGCCGGGCCGCCGTGTTCCTGCGCTTTGCCGGCTGCAATTTGTGGAGCGGCGTGGAAAAGGATCGCGCAGAAGCGCTGTGCCGCTTCTGCGACACCGATTTTGTCGGCACCGACGGTCCGGGCGGCGGCAAGTTCGCCAATGCCGCCGCGCTGGCGCGCGCCGTGTTTGTGGAGTGGCCCACCCAGGCCACGGGAAAGCCCTATGTCGACTGCACCGGCGGCGAGCCATTGCTGCAATTGGACCGCGACGCCATCGACGCGCTGCACGAAAATGGATTCGAGATCGGCATCGAAACCAACGGCACTTTGTTGCCGCCGCCCGAAATCGACTGGATCTGCGTCAGCCCCAAGGCGGATGCCGAGCAGAGGCTGATGCGCGGCAATGAACTGAAACTGATCTATCCGCAGGACGGCGCGCCGCCGGAACGTTTCGCGGGCCTGGACTTCCAGAATTTCTTTCTGCAGCCAATGGACAATGCGGACCGCGCCGCCAATACCGAAGCGGCCATGCAATATTGTCTGGAGCACCCGCAATGGCGGCTGTCCCTGCAAACTCACAAGCTGATCGGAATCCGCTGACCGGACCTGCGTCCCGCGCAGATTAAACCCCGCGGAAACCAGGCCATCTCATGGCCCTGTTTGGAAGGTTCCATGGATCCTAGCCTGTTGTCCTGTCCGCTGCGGCGGTAGCCGCCGGCTTTTTCGCTTATGGCTTCCTGATCGCGGTCTAGAAAGTCGTGACAATCTTGTCCATGTCGGGACGCGAACGCTCTTCCAGCTCATCCTTGGCTGTGCCGATATAAATGAAGCCGGCGACGCGCTCGCCGGGCTGCAGTCCCAGCCGCGCCTTCACCGCCGGATGAAAGGCGTACCATTCGGTCAGCCAGTTGCCGACAAAGCCTAGTGCGGTGGCGGCGATCAGGATGTTCTGGCACACAGCGCCCGCCGACAATTCCTGCTCCCATACTGGCACCTTGTGCAGTTCGCGGGCCGATGAAATAACCCCGATCACAACGGGCGCGCGCAGGAAACGGCTCCGTTCTTCTTCCACCTGCTTGGCGCGTTCGCCTTCGGCTTCGATCACCTCCGCGAAGATGTCGCCGGCGCGTTCGCGGCCCTTGCCTTCGAACAGGATGAAGCGCCAGGGAAACAGCTTGCCGTGATCAGGCGCGCGGGCGCCGGCCTGAAGGATCTGCGCGAGCTGTTTTTTGTCCGGGCCCGGCTCCTTCATTGCCTTGGCCGAGCCGGAACGGCGGGTGACTAGTAGGTCTATGGCCTCGGGCGCGGGGTGATTGAACAGGGGCGGTTTGGACATGAGCACCTTAAAAAGCGGAGAAAGCCTGCCCATCTTAACAATTGCCCCCGAAAAAAGCCGATTTTTGGCGTTTTGAAATTGTACAAAGTTTCATGGTAAAAGCACGGCCCTTAAGGACACATCATGCAGAACCCGCGCGAAAAAGTATCTTCTGTCGATCCGATCTGGATGGCCCTGCGCCAGCAGGCCGAAGCCATGGCCGGACGCGAACCCACACTGGCGGGCTTTGTCCATGCCACCATACTGCAGCATGACCGGCTGGAGCAGGCGCTGTCCTATCACCTGGCGCGCAAGCTGGGCGGCGAGGACCTTTCGCCCCTGGCCATCCGCGAAATGTTCGACCATGTGGCGAGCGAAGAAGGTTTCGGACAGGCGTTGCGCGCCGACCTGTCGGCGGTGTTCGAACGCGATCCGGCCTGCCATTCCTATGTCGACGCCTTCCTGTTCTACAAAGGCTTCCATGCGCTGGAAAGTTACCGCGTCGCCCATTGGCTGTGGGGCCAGGGCCGTAAGGCGATGGCGCTGTTCCTGCAGAGCTGCATCTCCCAGCTGTTCGCGGTTGACGTGCATCCCGCCGCCAAGATCGGCCGCGGCATCATGTTCGACCATGCCACCGGCATCGTGATCGGCGAGACCGCGGTGGTGGAAGACGATGTCTCCATCATGCAGGACGTGACCCTGGGGGGCACCGGCAAGGAAAGCGGCGACCGCCATCCCAAGATCCGCCGCGGCGTGTTGTTGTCGCTGGGCGCCAAGATCTTGGGCAATATCGAAGTGGGCGAATACAGCCGCATCGGTGCTGGCTCAGTGGTGCTGAAATCGGTTCCCGCCCACTGCACCGCCGTCGGGGTGCCCGCCAAGCTGATTAATTGCGATTGCGGAGAAAACCCCTCGCAGCAGATGAACCATTTCATCGAGGAACTGCCTGATAACACGGGGTGATGGGTGTCCCGCGAAGCGGGTGAGCAGGTCCAGTGGACAGGCGAAAGCGACGAACGCCGCAGCGGCGCGCGACCAAGTGCGGCGCGAAGCAGGGAACCTTGACGGTTCTGTCGCCACATGCGACTTGGGGCCGTCCAATTGATAAGGAAATGGCCGTGACCCGCAGCGAAATATGGCGCCTGGAAAAATATCTGCGCAACCTGTTCCGGCTGGACACCATCACCATCGTGGAACGTCCTAAGCAGACGGATTCGGTAGAGATGCACATCAACGGCGAATTCGTCGGTGTACTTTTCAAGGACGAGGAAGACGGCGAAGTCTCCTATGCCTTCAACATGGCAATCCTGGATATAGACCTGCCCGAAGCGCCGCCCACGCGCGGCTAAGCCCACCCGAAGGGTGGCGTAATCAAGTTTATGAGTTCCGGAATTTCGCTATCAATGCACCGGTGCTGGTGGAGATTTCCTGCCAGTGCGCCAGATAGGCGCGCTTGAAGCGGTAGGAGAAGCTTAGATTCTTCGCCAACGGCCGGTCCACCGCCAGGCAGTTTGGACTGGGCAGGTCGGCCGCAGCCCGCTCGCACAACAGCAGTACCAATCCCTTGTCGCCATGTCCGGCGAACAGGTCGTTGCGCTCATATCCCGAATTTTTGGCGAAGCCATATTGGGTCAATCCGAACGGTCCGGCCGTCCCGTTGCGGTTCCCGATATAGGGCATATAGATGCGCTGCAGCCGGGCTTCTTCGCCCAGGTTGTCGGGATCGCCGCGCAGCAACAGGCGGATGACCGGTGTATCCGGGGCGTTGCCGGTGAAGAGCAGTGCATCGGAATCCGAAAAGCCGCGCCAGGATGGGAACAACGCCGACAGCGCCAGGGAATCCAGTTCGCCTCCGGCGCGTGCCGCTGAGCTTTCCATATAGTTGGCGGGAATGGCGAAGGCGGTTCCGCGCACCGTGACCTGTACCATGGTGGAGCGCCCGGTGGGGGCGGCGGGCGCCTTGTGGCCGGGCCGCAGGTACCAGCCTAGGAACAGGCCTGACAGCGCCACGATGGCCAGGAAGAAGCCGGCCGGGATCAGCCAGCCAGAGTGGCGGTGTATTTCGTCGCGGGCGCCAAGGCTCTCCATCCGGCTACCCTAGCACCGGCAACACGGTGCCGCAGAGGTGTGCCGGACCTAGTTGCCCAATTCTTGCGACGCGTGACACGGAAACATCATTTCGCGTCATTTCGGGACATGTCACATCTCTTCAGAGCCGGCACTGCGATCGTCCTTATCGCCCTGATCACTGGCCATATGTCGTCCCTGAGCCCGCGCTGGCGGGCCCTGGCGGCCGATCTCCACCAGGCTGAGCCCCAGGCCAAGGTTAAGGCGGCTGTCCAATCACTGCTGATGCGAAAAGGATAAGGATCCGGGGCATACGAAATATTCTGTTGTTGCTGTTCTCCCTTGCGGGAGGGCTGACCCTGTCGGGCATCACCGCGAACGTCTATCGCCTGATCGCGAAGACCAAGCCGGAAACCCGCGCTGCGACCTATTATGGCGTGATGCTGCTGGCCGGTCCCAGCGTGCTGTTGGACAATTCCACGCGCTCCTTCCCTAAGAAGGAATGCAGCCGCACCGCATACGGCTTTCCGCTGGGCCTGGCGGCCTATTGGTCGTTCATGCTGGGCGCGATCCTGGTCGAAATCGCTATTTGAAAACGGGCGCGGAGGTCATCCGCGCCCGTTTAATTTCAAAGAACTGTAAGCATCGAGGCGACGAGGGGATGGCGGACAATGTCACCTTCCACCAGACGCACCACGGGAATGTCCGGTAGCGGTTCCAGCTTTGCAGCGATGTCGGCCAGGCCGGAAATGCCGGGCAAGAGGTCGGTCTGGTCCGGATCGCCGGTCAGAACCATGGTCGAACGCCAGCCCAGCCGTGTCAGCAGCATCTTGATCTGGGTGTAGGTGCAGTTCTGCGCCTCATCGATCACCACAAAACATTCGCTGAGGGTGCGGCCGCGCATATAGGCCACAGGCGCGATTTCGATGATGCCGTCGGCCAGCATCGCCTTGAGCCGCTTGGTGCCCAGCCGTTCGGTCAGGGCGTCGTAGAGCGGCCGCAGGTAAGGCGCCAGCTTCTCCTGCAGGTCTCCGGGCAGGAAGCCCAGGCTTTCGCCCGCTTCCACCGCCGGGCGCGACAGCACGATGCGGCTGACTTTTCCGGCTTCCAGCGCTTCCACCGCCTTGGCGATCGCCAGATAGGTCTTGCCCGTGCCGGCAGGTCCCAGCGCCAGCACTACGCTTTGATTGTCGACGGCGTCCATGAACTGCTGCTGCCCCGGGCTCATAGCCCGGATGTTTTTTACGTATTTGCGGTCTCGATATTGGCCATCGGGATCATGCGGGGTCCAGCCGGCCCCGTGAGCGGTGCGACTGGGAAAAAGGGAGTGCACATTTTGCTGAGAAAATGAAGAATCACGAGACTTCGAACGCATGGAGCGCTTAGCCATAGATACTCCCGATGATGTGGGCTGTGGGTGTGAACGAAGGGGGGCTACTCGGTGAACCGGCCCTGGATCTAGTTGGCGAACGCAGTGCGAGAAGCACCAATACCGTTTTCCCCAATATACAGGCGAATCAACACGCCATAATTCAAGGTATCGTCTTTTTTGCGGAGCGGTGTATGAATTTCTCGCGACGAAACAACGTGGATGAAAAACGATGCCGATTTACGCACTGGATGGCGCGAAGCCGCAGATCGCCGATGATTGCTGGATCGCGCCGGATGCAGCGGTCATCGGAAAAGTGCGGTTGCTGAAGGGCGCGAGCATCTGGTTCGGCGCGGTACTACGCGGAGATAACGAATGGATTACAATCGGGGCGGACTCGAATGTGCAGGATCAAAGCATCATTCACGCCGATCCGGGACAGCCCGTGACCATCGGGCGCGGGGTCACCATCGGCCATCGCGTTATTGTGCATAGCGCCGAAGTCGGCGATTATTCGCTGATCGGCATGGGCTCGGTGCTGCTCAACCGCGCGCGCATCGGGTCCAGGAGCCTGGTAGGCGCCGGCGCTCTGGTGACCGAAGGCAAGGTGTTCGAGGACGGCAAGCTAATCCTGGGCACGCCGGCCAAGGTCACGAGCGAACTCACGGCCGAACAGATGCAGGGGCTGGAGACCTCAGCACAGACCTATGTCGCCAACGCCGCGCGCTATCGCAAGGAACTGAAGATTCTTTAAGCGTGGCGGGCGGCGCGTTTTTCCGAGCCGGTGAAATCGACCTGGCGGGTCCACATCTTGCGGATGCTGGTGTCGGTCTCGGGGCCGAAGTTGAACCAGGCGGCCTTCTCGTGCGCGGCATCGACGATGAACAGTGTGTGGATCTTGCCAAGCTTCTGCACCAGCGTGTTGCGGATGGTGTTGATGCTGACTTCGCTGGACAATACCGCAGGACTGCGGCCCGAAGCGGTGCGCCTGCCCCAGGCTGAAAATCTCTTCTTCCAGGCCCGTGATGGAGCGCAACTTTATGTCTGGAGTCTCCGCCTCAGAGCCTGAACCACGGCTGAATATAATGGGGATTCTTTGGGGCGATCAACTTACGGAATAATCCGTCACCAACCAGCCATCATTTTCGAAGGACAGGGTAATGGTTTCCACCGCCGATGCCTTATGGGCGAAAACAGAATCATACTTGATTACTGCGACATTGCTGCGGCTGAGATCGATCGACTTCAGGCCGCGGCTTGCCACAGAGCCCAACGGTTCGCGGCGTTTGACGGCGTCCGCAGCCCAGGCATTGGTCTTTTGCCGGTTCTGGAAAGCCTTGCCGGCCTCGCTCCAGCTCTGGGCGTAATTCTTGTCATCCAACAGCACCAGCCATTGCTTGGCCCGGTCGTCGGGCGCGGGTGTGGCGCCGGTGATGGTCTTACTGCCGGACATAGTGGTCTTGGAAGCAGGCGAGATGACGGGCACCGTGATGGGCGTTTTGACAGGGTCTTTTTTGGCCTGGGCAAGGGCCGGCATGCTGAAAATTAGCAGTGTGGCAAGCAGTGTACGAACCAGCATTGGCAGCCTCAAATACGTGCAATCTATCGCAGCAATAAAGCGCAAGACCGCGCCCTGTTCAGTCTAATAAGTGCGTGCCTTGGGCTTGATGTATTCGATGTCGCTGGTGAGCGTGTAGGTGTGCACCGGGCGATAGTCGATCTTGGTCCGGCCCGTCTCGACATCCAGCCAGGTGAGGGTGTGCTTCATCCAGTTCTCGTCGTCGCGATTGGAATAATCCTCGCGGGCATGGGCGCCGCGGCTTTCCAGCCGGTTGACCGCGCCGGCCACCGTCACCACCGCCTGCTGGATTAGATTGTCGAACTCCAATGTCTCCACCAGGTCGGTATTCCAGATCATAGAGCGGTCGGTGATGCCGATATCGCCGCGCTGGGCATAGATGTCGCTGACGCGCTTGAGCCCCTGTGACAGGCTATCGCCGGTGCGGAACACGGCGGCGTCTTCCTGCATGGCCTTCTGCATCGCCAGCCGCATCACCGCCGTTGGCGTGCCGCCCTTGGCGTTACGGAAGCGGTCGAAGCGCGCCATGGCGTCGTCGCCGGCATTCTTCTGCAATTCCTGATGTGTCCTCACGCCCTGCAGCGACTTGGCGGCCTGCACACCAGCGGCCTTGCCGAACACGACAAGATCGATCAACGAGTTGGAACCCAAGCGATTTGCGCCGTGCACCGAGACGCAGGCTGCTTCACCCACCGCCATCAGGCCGGGCACCACCGTGTCGGGATTGCCACCGGTGAGGGTCAGCGCCTCGCCGGTATAGGCGCAGGGAATGCCGCCCATGTT